>CAZWRO010000136.1:0-5879 GCA_964635365.1 uncultured bacterium
CGATCCCGATGTTCCCGGTGCCGCCTGGGGAGAAGATGGCCTGGTTGATGCCGATCACCTGGCCTTCGATATTGACGAGCGGCCCGCCCGAGTTTCCCTGGTTGATTGCGGCATCGGTCTGCAGGAGATCGCGGTAGACGCTGCGGCCGCCCTGCTGGCTGACGACGCGGCCCTTTGCGCTAATGACGCCTACGGTGACGGTTTCGCTGAAGCCGAAGGGGCTGCCAATGGCGATGGCCCAGGATCCGACCTCGACGGCGTCAGCGTTGCCCAGGGGGGCCGCCGGCAGCGAGCGTCCGGCCTCGATCTTGATGATGGCCAGGTCGTGGCTGGGGTCGGCGGCGACGAAGCGGGCGGGGTAAGTCGTATCGTCCGATAGGGTGACGCTCATGCGATCGGCGCCGGCGATGACGTGAGCATTCGTGAGTATGAAGCCCTCCGGGCTGACGACGACGCCCGAACCCAGGCTGTTCACCGTCTCGACGCGGGTCTGGGGACGGAAAGGCGGCATTGAGTTGCTCCGGGGGTCGAAGTTGAAGAGGTCCACCCCCCACACTCGGCGGCGTATCTCCTGCTCGGTGTTGATGTTGACGACCGACGGACGGATTCTCTCTGCGACCGAGATAAATGAGGCCTGTAGGTCGGCAAGCCGAGAGGGCGCGGCCGCAAGGGAGGCTCCGCCCGGGGCCGGCCGAAAGCCGGCGAAAAGGGCAAGGGCGATCAGTGCGCCGAGAACCGCGCTGATGACGAGCATCACGAGGGTCTGCGCCCTCGCGCGGGCGGCCTGTGGCGGGCTTGAATGCTCTCGATCAGACAGAGCTACGGCGGAAACTTCCTGCATTGGAACCACCTCCGTGAATGTAGACACCTGAGGTCGGGGTCGGTTGCACCAGTGTGGCTATCACAGCAGTAGGCTACCCCACTGACGAGTATTCTAGTCGGGAGGGGCGGCCGGGGCAAGTCGGCGTCGGGCGGTCCGCTCACTGGCGCTCCTCCGGAAGCAGAGCGCGCATCCCCGCAGCCATCTGCCGGCAGGCTTGCGCGAGTATCTCGCGGGTGAGTCTCTGGCCGCCCAGGTCGGAGAGGTCCACGGGGGGGCCGAAGCGGACATGCAGCTTGGCCGGGCGCAAGATGAGACTGCCCTTCGGCAGCAGGCGATCGGCCCCGACCAGGCCCACCGGCACCACCGCGGCTTTTCCCGACAGAGCAATGAAGGCGGCCCCCTGCTCCAGCTCTTGAAGTCGGCCGTCGGGGCTGCGGGTGCCTTCGGGGAACACGAGTAGCACCCTGCCCTCGCGCAGCAGGCGCACCGCGCGCCGCAAAGCCGTGCGGTCGGCCGCGCCGCGGCGGACGGGGAAGGCATGGGTGCGGCGGATGAATGCGCCGAGCAGCGGCATCTTGAAAAGTTCGGCCTTTGCCATGAAATGAACCGGACGGGGGCAGGCGGTGCCGACGATGGGGGGATCTGAATAGCTGGTATGGTTGGCGATCAGCAACACACCGCCTGTGGAGGGCACGTGCTCTCTGCCCGTCACCTCCCATCGGTTGAAGAGGCGAAAGAGTAGGCGGAGGAGGACGGAGGAGGATCGGTAGAGCGGCGTGCCGATGTCCGGCATGATTAGACCAAACTCCTAGATTTCATTTCCAGGTAGCGATTGATGGTATCGGTGGTGAGGCGGTTGGCGGGAACATCGAGCAGGTGAATCCCGCGCTGGCGCAGGTAGGTGAGAGCGCCCTCGCGGTCGGAAAGGATCTGGAACGACACTGCTTTCTTGTATACCTCATCGGCGTCATCGGGAAGCACATGGGCCATGGCCAAGAGATCGGCATCGGCCACGGTGACGCAGAGGACGAGGTGATGAGGGTGAAGGGAGCCGATCTGCCGGAGCAGCGATTCCGAGGAATCGCGGTCCACAAGGTCGGTGAAGATCACGATGAGTGAACGCTGGCGCTGGCGGAGGGCGAGATATCGGAAGGCGGCGTCGTAGTCGGGTTCGACGAGTTCGGGTTCCAGCCGGTACAGGCTCTCCAGGATACGGAACACTTGGCTGCGCCCGCGGCGGGGGGGCAGATAAGCGCGGATGTCCTGGGCGAAGGCCAGCAGTCCGACGCGGTCGCCCATGGCGGTTCCCACGTAGGCCGACATGAGCACGGCGTTTATGGCATGGTCGAGCTTGGTCATCTCGCCGACCCGCCCGGCCATCATGCGGCCCGCATCGAGCACGAGGAGAAGGTTCTGGCTTCGCTCTGACTGGAACTGGGAGGTGATGAGGTGGCGGTGACGGGCCGTCGCCTTCCAGTTGATGTGGCGGGGGTCATCGTCCGGCACGTAGGCGCGTAGGCTCTCGAATTCGGTGCCGCGTCCGCGGTAGCGCGCGGCGCGTATGCCCAGCTCGAGCAGGCGGCCCCGGCGGGCAAGAAGCTCGTAGCGATTCACGGCTTTGATGTCCGGGTAGACGCGTGCATCGGCGCCTGCTGCAACGAGGGACTGAGTGATCACGAGCCCCAGCGGAGACCAGACGCGCAGTCCGATGTCGCCGAAGCGGTAGTCTCCTTTGGCGCGCGGCGTGATGTGGTACTGGGCGCGGCCCTCTTCTCCCGGAAGGAGGACTAGCGAGAACTCCGCGGCGCTATGCTCCAGCTCGGACGGTGGCTGGTCCTTGAGGGTTAGCCGCACGGTACGGGAGATGCAGTTGCGGACCTGAATCGCGACGTTGTTGACCGCGCCGAGTGAAAGCGGTTCAGGGGCGGAGCGCTCCGCGGAGATGATCCGGCGAGGACGACGACGGAGTAGGAGACAGTCGGTGGCGACGGCGATGGCGAGGGCCATGTTGTACCCGGCGCCGAAGAGCATTAGGCGCGGCTGCCAGACGGCGAGCAAGAAGGCGATGGCACCCATCGCGACGAGTATGATCAATCGCCTAGTAGCAAACATATCAAGCCATGGACATCAGCGAGGGACGGGGACCTGATCGAGGATGTTACCTATGATGGTATCGGTGGTCAGTCCCTCTATTTCGGCCTCAGCTCGGAGAATGATGCGGTGGCGAAGCGCGGGCTGGGCGAGCTCCTTTACGTCGTCGGGGTTGACGTAGTCGCGGCCGCGCATGGCCGCCATGGCCTTGGCGCCGAGGAGGAGTGCGATGGAGGCGCGAGGGCTTCCACCCAGCATGGCGTTGACGAGATCGCGCGTCTCGCGAACCAGGCGGGCGATGTAGGCGAGCATGTCTTCGGATACGGTGACCGCGCCAATCTCGGCACGCCACTCCGCCAAGTCCCCGGCATGGGCAACCGGCTGAACCCCGGCCACCTCAAGTCGGTGCGGATCGAACCCTTGGTGGTAATGTGCGAGGAGCTCGACCTCCTCCGCTTCCGAGGGGTAGTCGATGAGCACCTTGAACATGAAGCGGTCCAGCTGGGCCTCTGGGAGCGGATAAGTGCCTTCGTACTCGATTGGATTCTGCGTCGCGAAGACGACGAAGGGCTCTTCGAGGACATGGGTGGTGCCGTCGATAGTGACTTGGCGCTCTTCCATTGCCTCCAGCAAGGCCGCCTGTGTCTTGGGGGGCGTGCGATTGACCTCGTCGGCGAGCAGGAAGTTCGTAAACAGAGGGCCTTTTCGCAGGTGGAAGGACCCGGACTGCATGTCGAAGACGGTGGTTCCGATGACATCCGAAGGCATTAGGTCGGGCGTGAATTGCACCCGTTTGAATTGGCCTCTGAGGCCGATGGCGAGGGCCTTGGCGATGAGGGTTTTCGCGGTGCCGGGCACGCCTTCGAGAAGAACGTGCCCCCGAGCAAGCGCGGCCACCAGGAGCTGATCAATCACGGCCTCCTGGCCGACCACGACCTTCGCGACCTCCGCGCGAATGCTTTGAGCGGCGGACTGCAGTCTAGCTGCCACGGTGCTATGGACCTCCTCCAGATCCTGGGGGCGGATCGGGCACGGGCGCCCGGCCGCCCAGGATCCTCCTTCGCAGGGTTTCGATCTCCACGCCCGCCCACAGTAACAGCCCCTCTTTCGGCCTTGCTTCCGGAGCCACCTGCTCCTCGCACAGGCGGAGTACGCGGACGACCCGCTCGGGGTCGACGCCCGAACGTGCGGCCGCGGCCTCAGCCACGCGCGGCGCCGGCGCATTAGCCGGCAGGCCGAGCGAACGGGCGACCTCGCGGCGGAACCCCTTCGAGAGTCGTTTCAGCATTAGGTCGACGGCCTTGCCGCGGCGGTAAAGCGAGGCCATCGCGGTGACGTACTCGACGCTGGCGCGATGGCGCACCGCGGGGGCAAGGGGTATGGGAGCGCCAAAGCGTCGGCTTGCGGCGTGCAGCAGAAGGGTCAGAGCAAGCAGCGCCTGCAGCGTGACCCAAAGCAGGGGCGGCCGGAAC
This sequence comes from uncultured bacterium, assembly GCA_964635365.1. Taxonomy (GTDB): domain Bacteria; phylum Armatimonadota; class Hebobacteria; order Hebobacterales; family Hebobacteraceae; genus CAZWRO01. The sequence goes on from CAZWRO010000136.1 coordinate 4,387, forward strand.
AGGAGTGCCGCGAGCGTGCGACGCTCCCGAAAGCCGTGATGAAATTCGTCGAAGTAGATGGGTCCTTGGGCCGATCCAATGGCCGCCAGATTGGCCGCCAGGATCGCATTGTCGGCCTCGCGGAGATGCTCGTTGGAGAGTGCGGAGGCGTCGGCCAGGGCAATCAAATGCGAATCCCCCAGGGAGCAGGACGCGAGAGCCGGGCCACCATCATCTCCAACATGAGAAACGATCGAGGGGTTGAGATCGGCCCAACGGTCACCACCAAGGTTCAGGGTGTCAACTCCTGTCATTAGGTCGGTTGGGGCAAGGGGGCGGAGAGTATCTCGCACCGACGAGCCGGGAACCGGTCGCAGTCCGAAGGCCGCGTCGGGATCGGAATCGCGGCCGAGAAGTAGCACGGAGTGACCGGCCTCCGCCCACTTCAATAGGTAGGTGGACTCCTTCGCGCCCGGCTCGGCGCCAAGTGCGAAGGGCGCAGCCACCACGAGGACACCGGCCTCGGACGGCAGATCCTCCCAGCCGCGCCGCCAGACGCGCGTGTCGAATCCCAACTCGCGCCAAAGGAAGTAGAGCCCGCGCAACCCCGACGGGCCTCCGTTGAAAGCCGACGCATTCGGCACGATATCGAGCCCTCTGGCCGCGTGGACTCCCCGGCGCCCAATCCAGATGTTGCCGCCGATGAACACGAGCAGCACAACCAGCAAGATCAGGATATCGGTGCGCCAGGCCCTCATGTCGTCTCCGCCTGTGCGAGAGCTTCTCGGAAAAGGGCTTCACACTGTTCGTAGTCGGAACGGGCCGCAGACTTGGCGCCGTACCACGTGTGGTCGAAGATGGAAGTGAACGAAGTGAAGGTGGGACGCAGTCCTTCGTCGCCGAACGACCGAAGATGCTCCCAGTTTGTCTTCGCCGGATGATAGGACAGCAGACCGGCCGAGTCGAGTTTGAGCAGCAGGGCGAGATAGAGGCGTCTGATGGCGTCTCGGTAGGCCCCCGCGGCGGCGGCCTGACGCGCCTCGGAAAGCACCGCATCTGCATCCGGGGCCTCGGGTGGACGACTGATCTCTATCTTCCCGTATGCTGCCGCTTGGCGTGTGAATCGCTGTAGCAAAGAACGCAGCGCCAACCAGAGCGCCATCGCGAGGATGGCGGCGCCGACCCCGACGACCACCCAGAAGAGCGCGCGAGGAGCTGGCCCCGGCCGCTCGGGGATACGTTCGAAGAGACGCCCAAGCCAATCGAAGAAACGCTGCACCAGCCCTTTAAGCCAGTGAGGATGACGTGCGTCTGTGGAGGGGGCGGCGGGGAGCACGCGCGCGAGCACTTGGCGCACGTGATCTCGGTCGACCGCGGCCAGTGGCGACAGGGCCTTGCGATAGCTCGCGAGCTGTTCTTCGGCGGCGCTGAGAGCGACCGCGCGATCTTCGGCCTTGCGGGCCTCCATCGCCTGTGCGAGTGCGGCCTCAAGCCGCGGATGCTCCACCGATACG
>CAZWRO010000137.1:0-5821 GCA_964635365.1 uncultured bacterium
CGGCTGGACCGGCTGGTGGCGCGGGTGGCGGAGCTGCGCATGCCCGCGGTCGCCATCACCGATCACGACGGCGTCTACGGCGCGGTGCGGTTCTACCGCGCCGCGCGGGAGGCCGGGATCAAGCCGATCCTCGGGATCGAACTGACCACCGAGGGCGGCCATCACCTCCCCCTCCTCGCCGCCTCCCGGACCGGCTACTCCAACCTCTGCCGCATGGCCACCGCGGGGCACTTCCGCGTGCTGCGGGAGGCGGCCGGCGAGCAGGACCCCATCGCCCCGATCCTCAACACCCGCGCCGCGGGCGCGCAGTGGCGCAAGGCCCCCCGGTGTAATTTCTCCACCATCGCCAAGTGCTCCGAGGGGGTGATCGCGCTCTCCGGCGGTCGCTTCGGGGAGGTGTCGGCCGCGGTGCGCCGGGGCGACGTCGAGGCGGCGCGGCGCGCGGTGCGCCGCTATCAAGCAATCTTCGGCCGCGACCGCTTCTTCCTCGAGCTTTGCCGGGAGGAGCCGGGGGAGGAGGAGCGGCTGCACCTCGCCCGGCTCGCCGCGCTCGCCGAGGAGATGGGCGCGCCCACCGTCGCCACCGCGAACGTCCACTACCTCACCCCCGAACAGGCGCCCCTACAAGACGTGCTCGCCTGCATCCAGACCCTCACCCGGCGGGACGAGTGGCACCCCATCCGCCGCCGCGGCGCGGAGCGCTACCTCAAGTCCGCGCAGAAGATGGCGCGGGAGTTCGCCCACCATCCCGAGGCCATCGCCAATACCATTCACATCGCCGATCAGTGCGAGGTCGACCTCGACCTGGGGCGGCTGCACTTCCCGCATTTTCGCATGCGCGACTTCTCGCCGCAGAACCGCCCCCCGTGGTGGCCGGAGGCGGGGCAGGAGGTGGAGGGAGAGCTGGCCGAGCGGTTATTGGAATGGTTGTGCCGTGACGGCGCGGCGCGGCGGCACGGATCGGCGGACCTTCGGCAGAGGAGGCTGCGGCACGAGCTGAAGGTCATCCGCGATCTCGGATTCTGCGAGTACTTCCTGGTGGTGTGGGACATCATGGAGGAGGCGCGGGCGCGGGGCATTCGCTGCGCCGGGCGCGGCTCGGCCGCCGACTCGCTGGTGAGCTACCTGCTCGGCATCACCCAGGTGGATCCGATCGCCGCGCGCCTGCTCTTCGAGCGTTTTCTCAACCCCGAGCGCCGGGAGATGCCGGACATCGACATCGATTTCGACTCTCGCCGCCGGGATGAGATGATCGAATACGTGGTGGAGCGCTACGGGGTGGAGCACACCGGCATGGTCGCCACCCTCAACACCTACAACGCGCGCTCCGCGGTGCGGGAGGTCGGCAAGGCGATCGACCTCCCCGAGCAGTTGACCGACCGCATCAGCAAATCCCTGCCCTACCTCTCCGCCGGCCGCATCCGCGACGCGATCGGCAACCTCCCCGAGCTGCGCGGCTCCGGGTTCGACTCGGCCGCGCTGAAGGAGCTGCTCGACATCTGCGAGGGGATTGACGGCTTCCCGCGCCACCTCAGCGTCCACCTCGGCGGGGTGCTCATCTCCCGCCACCCCATCACCGATTTCGCGCCCCTGGAGGTGTCCGCGAAAGGTGTCATCGTCTGCCAGTTCGACAAAGACGATGTCGAGGCCCTCGGCCTGGTGAAGATGGACATGCTCGGCCTGCGCAACCTCTCGGCGATCTCGGAGACGCTCCACCTGCTGCGAGAGACGCGCGGCCGCGCCCCCGACCTCGACCGGCTCCCGCTGGACGACGAAAAGACCTTCGAGCTTCTCCGCTCCGCCCGCACCGTCGGCGTCTTCCAGCTCGAAAGCCCCGGCATGCGCGGCCTCCTCTCCCGCCTTCAGCCCACCCGCTTCGACGACATCATCGCCAACATCTCCCTCTTCCGGCCCGGGCCCATGCAGGCCGACATGATCGGCCCCTATCTCGCCCGGCGGCACGGCGAGGAGCCGGTCGCGTTTCTCCATCCCTCGCTGCGAGAGGCGCTGGAGGAGACGTACGGAGTGATCCTCTATCAGGAGCAGGTGCTGGCGGTGGCGAGCGCGCTCGCCGGTTTTTCCCTCGGACAATCGGACTCGCTCCGCCGCGCGATGACCCACGACCGCTCGCCGGAGGAGATGGCGGGCATCCGCGGCGCCTTTCTCGATGGCTGTCGGCGGCGGGGGATTCCGGAGTCGACGGCGGAAGAAACCTTCCGGCGCCTCTCCGCCTTCGCGGCCTACGGTTTCTGTAAGGCCCACGCCGCCTCGTTCGCCATCATCGCCTACCAGACCGCGTACCTGAAGGCCCACCATCCCGCCGAGTTCATCGCCGCCATTCTCTCCAATCAGCCCATGGGATTCTATCCTCCCGAGGTGATGGTCAACGAGGCCAAGCACTTCGGGGTGGAAGTTCGCCCGGTGGATATCAACCGGAGCCGGGATCGCTACTGGGTGGAGGAGGGCGCCATCCGCGTGGGCCTCGCCCAGGTCTTCGGGGTGAGCGCGGCCGGGCTGAAAGCGGTGCTCGCCGCCCGCGCGGAGGGCGGCCCGTTTCACTCTCTGCGAGACTTCTGCGCCCGCGCCAATCTCGCCCGGCCGATGGTGGAGAACCTGATCAAGGCCGGCGCCTTCGACGGCCTCCGCCTGCCGCGGCGACAGCTGCTCTGGGAGCTGAACGAAATCTGCCGCACCGGCGCGCGCCGCCGAGATCGACTCCAGCAGCGGAACGGCCAGCTCGCGCTGCTGGGGGCGGAGGCCGCGGCGCCGCTCGCGCTCCCCCCTCCCACCGAGCGAGAGGACATCGCCTCGGAGCTGGCGATGACCGGGGTGAGCGTGAAGCGACATCCCCTCTACTTCGCGCGGGGCCGCCTGCGCAAGCTCGGCGTCAGCTCCCGCGCCCAGCTCGACGCGCTCCCCGAGGGCCGGCGGGTGCGCGTGGCCGGCCTCGTCATCAGCCGCCAGCGCCCCCCGACCAAGAGCGGGCGTACCGTCGTCTTCGTCACCCTCGAAGACGAGACCGGCCTCACCGAAGTCACGGTCTTCGAGCGCGTCTACCAGCAATGGGGGAAGGCGATCTTCTCACACGGCGCGCTGATCGTGGAGGGAGTGCTGCAAAAGCGGGGCCGATACGGCACGGTCGTCGTCGCAGAGCGATTCCGCGGCTTCTCGCCGTGACCGGCCAATGCCCCATCCGGCATTGACGACCGCTTCCTATTCTGCTAGATTCTCAGCGTAACTCACGTGGCGACCACTCGCCCCGACCTAGTACGAGCTTCACGCTGAGTGGGGGCAGAAGGTGTGCCTTCGCATCGTGAGAGGAGGCAAGGATGTTCGTCCGCAGGTCCTTCGTGCCGGTCCTTGTAGCTCTGGCGCTCCTGGTTACTCCACTTGCCGCCGCGGGCGCTTCACTCGAGCTGCCTCTCGTCGGGCAGTTGGCCGCCGGCGTCCCCCAGGATGTCGTGGTCTCGGGTGACTACGCCTACGTGGCGGCCCAGGGCGCGCTTTCGATCCTCGACATCTCGAATCCGGCCGACCCCGTGCAGATTGGCTACCTCGACACACCCGGCTCGGCCGAGGGGGTGGCCGTCCTCGGCAACCTGGTGTTCGTGGCCGACTGGGACAGCGGCCTGCGTGTGATTGACGTCACCGACCCCGCGGCTCCGGTCGAAGTCGGCTTCCGCAACACCCCGGGCTATGCCGCCGGGGTGGCCGTAGATGGCACCTATGCCTATGTCGCCGATCACTCCGCCGGCCTTCGCGTGATCGACGTCTCCAACCCAACCTATCCGGAGGTGGCCTACTACGATACTCCCGGCTACGCCCTCGATGTGGCCGTCTCCGGCACCACCGCCTACGTGGCCGACGCTTTTGGCGGCCTGCGGATCATAGACATGAGCAGCCCCACGGCCCCCCAGCAGGTCGTGCCCGCCGACGACTCCATCAGCTCCGTCGCCCTCGCCGGCAGCTACGCCTATGTGGCAGACGGAACCAGCGGCCTGCGCGTGGTTGACCTGACCGCCGGCCCCCCCGCTGTGATCGCCTCCTGGACCGCGAGCACACTTCCCGCGCCCTCCGCGTTGGGGGTGTTCTACGCCTCCGATATTGTCTATGTGGCCTATGGCTCCGATGGGATGTACGCGCTCGACGTCTCGAACCCGGCCGACCCGGTGGAGATCGGCTCTCTCGATACCCCGGGCCTGGCGAAAGCCGTCGCGGCCCAGACCGGCGCGGCCTACGTGGCGGACGACTGGGGCGGAGTGCAGGTGGTTGACATCTCCGTGCTGCCGGCTCCCACGACGGTGGAACAGGCTCCCACCAACGGTGAGCCGGAGGGGATCGCGCTCACCAGCGCAGCCGCCTACGTCGCCGACGGCAATGCCGGGGTGATTGCGTTCGACATCGGCGACCCAACGAACCTCACGGAGCTTTGGTCCTGCTCCTCCCTGGGCACGGCCGTGGACGTTGCGGTCGGGGGCTCCTACCTCTATGTCGCCGATTGGAGTTACGGGCTCCGCGTTGTGGACATCTCCAGCCCCACCAGCGCGGTATGCTCCTATGGAGCCGCGGCCACCGCCGGCCATGCCAGCGGCGTCGCCGTCTCCGGCAACCGCGCCTATGTCGCCGCCGCCGAGGCGGGGCTGGTGGTGCTCGACATCAGCAATCCCCAGTTCCCCAGCGTCCTCCCCGGCTACCCGCGGGCGACGGCCGGCTCCGCGAACGATATTGTTGTGTCCGGAAACTATGCCTTCATCGCGGATGGTGACGCGGGCCTGCAGATCTTCGATGTCACGAGTCCAACAGCGCCCTCCCGGACCGTGGCCACGGACGGGTATAGCCGCGGCATCGACCACGACAGCGGCCTCGTCTGCCTGGCGAGCGGTGACGCCGGACTGGAGTTGATCGACGTCTCCGATCCTCTCAACCCCGGGGCGAAGGTCGGCCTGCCGCTCTCCGATTCCGCCCATGGGGTCTCCATGCGCGGCGGCTACGCCTTCGTAAGCACCGGCGCCTGCGCCCTGGTGGTCGTGGACGTGAGCACGCCCGCCGATCCGCAGGTGGTGGCCGAGTCGGGCGCGCCCTCCGGCCCCGGGCCCTCGGATGTGTCCGTCCTGGGCAGCTACGCCTATGTCGCCGATGCCGAAACGGGGGTCTGCGTGATTGATGCGCTGCCCGACTACAGCGAGCTGGGCAAGCTGGAGACGCCCTCTCGCGCCGAGCGCCTATCGGTGGCCGAGCAGACAGACGGGTCCGCTCTGGTCTACGTCGCAGGCGGCACCACCGGCCTCCAGGTGATCCAGGTGAGCGAGGCCGACAACGCCGTGGACCCGCTGCAAGTCGGCGTCAATCGGAATCTCGGAGACGTCTCCAGCGTCGCCGCCTTCGGGGACTACGCCTTCGTAACGGACTGGGATGACGGCCTCTCTGTCCTCAATGCGTCCAACCCGGCGACTCTGTCGGTGCTCGGCTTCGCAGCAACACCGGGCACCGCTTTGGATGTTGCTGTCTCCGACTACGGTTTCCTGGGACAGTATATCTACGTCGCTGATGGCGACCGCGGGCTGCGGGCAATCAGCTCCTACCTCAAGAGCACTCCCACCGAGGTCGGCTCTTGCGACACTCCGGGGTGGGCTTCCTCCCTGGCGCTCGCCACGCTTGGAGGTCAGCACTATGCCTGTGTCGCCGACGGGGACACCGGTTTGCGGCTACTAGCTCTGGTGACCCCGAGCGCCCCTCAGGAGGTCGGTTTCTACAACACCTCCGGGCTGGCGCGGGGAGTTGCCGTGTCCGGAGACTACGCCTGTGTCGCCGACGGCCCGGC
>CAZWRO010000138.1:0-1957 GCA_964635365.1 uncultured bacterium
GCTTTGGCAGGCGCATTTCATGCCAGCATATGGGCCGGCCAGTAGGCCAGCATATGGGCCGGCCAGCCAGCCGATCTAGGCTTATGAAATGCGCTTTGATGTTCCTTGATCGGCGGGAGACGGTTGAATCTCCGCCCGGAGCATGTAGAAGAGACAGCCCTGTGGTGAAGCTCCTGAGCTATAACGTGCTGGAAGGCGCGCTGCCGAATCGGCTGGCGAAGATTTCCAGGGTAATCGAGAGCGCAGAGGCCGATGTGGTGGCGATACAGGAAGCTCGCCATTGGCGGCGGAACCGCCGCCGCGCGTTTCGGGAGGCTGGGCGCCGGCTGGGGATGAGGGGCGTTCTGGCGCCGGCGAACTCGGGGTTCGACTTGGCGGTGTTCTCCCGGCTGCCGATCCTCAACCACACGAACTACGGCCTGGACACGGTGTTCCTGCATACGGCGATGTCGGTGGATCTGCGGGCGCCCAGCGGGGAGACGTTCACGCTGTTCGTGGCGCACTTGCGTCCGGACTTTCCTTCTCGCCAACGGGAGGCCCGGCTGCTGCGACAGTGGATGCGGCCCTATCGTAAGAGCTACTGCGCGCTGTGCGGGGACCTGAACAGCCTGATGGCGGGCGATCCGGTGGCCCGGTCGATGATTTGGCCGGGGTCGGAGCTGGGACGGGGTCCGCGAGGGGTGATAGGGAGCATCGAGCGGGGGGGATGGGAGGACTGCTTTCGGCTGCGCAACCCGCGCCGGCCGGGCTTCACGCTGGGAGCGGGGCGACGGGTGGCGCGGGTGGATTATGTTTTCGCCTCGAAACCCCTGGCGGGGAGGCTGACGGGATGTCAGGTGCTGAGGCATCCGGAGCTGATAGCGGCTTCCGATCACAGCCCGATCTGGGCGGAGTTCGATATATAGGTCATTAGAAGCTGTTTCATAACTTCTTTCCGGCTGGCGGCGTGATGTCAGGCCGGCTTCACAGGCCCCTGACAAGGACAGACATGAGCACGATTCGTATTCTGGCGCGAGAGATGACAGACGCAGAGTTCGCTCGGCGGTGCGCGGGGTCCGATGAATACACTATTGAACAAGGCAACCCTATTCAGACTTCCGAGCAATTCAGCTTCGTAGCGCTGGACGGGGAAACCTACATCGGCTGCGCAGCCGGCGTGGCCTACAAGAATGGCCTCGTCTACAATGACTGGGTGTACTTGTCTGAGTTGTTCATCGAGAAGCCCTATCGAGGACAAGAGTTGGGGGCGGCGATCCTCCGCAAACTGGAGGAACGGGTGGCAGGGCTTGGCATCACCAATATCTGGACACGGACAGCGGACTACGAGGCGCCGGGGTTCTACAGGAAACAAGGCTACCAGGTGTGTTTCGAACTGGAGAACTGGTATTTCGCCGGGCACAGCCATATCGGTCTGCGGAAAGCGTTAGTGCCCCCAGCTTCGCCAGGTTCGCGCGGGGACTTGGGTGTTTTCGGTGGGCAACGCGGCAGCACGAACACGATCCGCATCGTGGAGCGCAAGATGACCGCAGCGGAGTCTGCGCGGATGAACACGGGGTTCCATGAGCACGCCATTGAACACGGCAATCCCATTCTGACGTCTGAAAGACACGGCTTTGTGGCTCTTGACGGAAACACCTTCATCGGCTGCGTAAGCGGCCTGGCCTCTAAGAATGAGCTTGCTTACACTGACTGGTTTGTGCTGTCTGACCTGTTTGCGGAGAAGGCGTATCGTGGGCAAGGCTTGGGAACCACCCTGGTGCGGAAGATGGAAGAGAGCGTGGCGGCGCTTCGCTGCAGGAACATCTCGACCTGGATTGCCGGCTATGAAGCACTTGGGTTCTTCAGCAAGCACGGGTATGAGGTCTTTTGCGAGTTGGAGAACTGGTACTCCACCGGACATAGTCGAGTCGGTCTGCGTAAGACAGCATGCGGGTGTTAAGTGGGATGGGGACACCGC
>CAZWRO010000138.1:2057-5798 GCA_964635365.1 uncultured bacterium
TGCTATGCTTCGGTGTCGGCGAGCTTCTTCGCGCCGGTGCGGATGGTGGGAGTGGTGGGGGAGGATTTCTCGTACGACCACGTGGCTCAACTCGCGCACCGAGATATAGACCTGGCCGGGCTGCAGCGCAAGCCGGGGAAGACATTTCGGTGGTCGGGCTACTACGAGTACGATTTGAGCCAAGCGCACACGGAGTCGACGGAGCTGAACGTATTCGAGGACTTCCGGCCGGAGGTGCCGGAGAACTACGCGGAGTCGCCTTATGTGTTTCTGGCCAACATCGACCCGGAGCTGCAGCTCTCGGTGCTGGATCAGATGCGGCGGCCGAAGTTGGTGGCTTGTGACACGATGAACTACTGGATCGAGAGCAACCGCGACAAGGTGCTGGAGGTGCTGGCGAGGGTGGATGTCGCGCTGATGAACGATGCGGAGGCGCGGCAGCTCTCCGGGGAGGCGAACCTGATTGCGGCGGCGCGCCAGGTGCTGAACTACGGGCCGGGAGCGGTGGTGATAAAGAAGGGGGAGCACGGGTCGTTCATGTTTTCGCACGACTCGTACTTCGCGGCCCCCGGGTATCCGCTGGAGGAGGTGCGGGATCCGACGGGGGCGGGCGACACCTTTGCCGGGGGGTTGATCGGCCATCTGGCGCGGACGGGCGACACCGGGGACAGGGGGATGCGACAGGGGATTATCTGCGGATCGGTGATGGCTTCTTTCACGGTGGAGGACTTTTCGCTGAAACGGCTGATGCGACTGACGCCGGAGGAGATTGCGGAGCGGTATCACGAGATCGAGCGCATAACGCAGTTTGAGGGATTCTGAGCGAGTCGTGAAACTTTCCGGGTTGCTTCAGCGTATGGTTGAGCAGGGAACCCAGAACAGGCTTTGGAGGGGACGATGCGGGCACGGATCGTAGTTCCGATTGTGCTGGTGCTGGCGCTGTCGTATGGGATTGTAATGGTGTGGCGACAGGCGACTCGCAAGGCTCGCGAAGAGGTGCAGTCCATCGTGCGGGAGGTGGAGTCGGCTATCGCGAAGCCTCGCTTTGAGGTGGGCGAAGTCACGGAGAGGTTCGATCTGGGCGGTGAGACGCGGCTGTGGGTGGACAACCGCTTCGGGGGCGTGCAGGTGGTGGCGGGAGGGCCCGCGATTGAGGTGGAGGGGAGGGTGTCGTCTTGCGGCTCGGATGTGGACGACGCCCGCGAGACGGCCTCGGGGTTGAGGATCGTCGGCGCGCGTGATCCGGAGGCCGGGTTTAAGGTGAGCGTGGAGGGGGATCCGGGTACGGGGGGTACGGAGATGGACTTGGTGGTGCACGCTCCGCCTGAGGCGGAGGTGCGCGTGCGCGTGTTTGGTGGGAATGTGGGCGTGGTGGAGCGCAACGCCGCGGTGACGGTTGATGGGCGGTCGGGAGACATCGTGTTGAGAGACATCGGGGGGAGCGTGAAGGCGAGCAATACTTCGGGGAATGTCGAGGTGACGGGGGCGCGGGAGGGGGTTGACGTTCATTCGAGCAGCGGGAACGTCGTGGTCGAGGAGGTGGACGGCGCGGTGATCGCGCGCACCATGAGCGGCAACGTGACTGTCCGCGATGTTCGCGGCGAGCAGATCACGGCGACGACGTCGAGCGGGAATGTCGAGGTGGAGTTGGCGGCGCCGTTCTCCGGTGAGATGGAGGGGCGCACGCAGAGCGGGAACATCCGCATCGCGTTCTCGGAGGGTTCGAGTTGCCGGATTACGACCACGACGGGGTCGGGAGAGATCACGAGCGGCTTGCCCTTGTCCGAGGTGGTGCGAGCGGGGACGAACATCAGCGGGCGGCTGGGCGCGGGCCGCGGCTCGGCCACGTTTTCGACGGGCAGCGGGAATATCGAGCTGGTGATGGGGGAATGAGGTCGGGCTAGGGGAGCTCCTTGAGCTCGGACAGGGCCTGGGCTGAGTCGTGGGCGAGCTCGGCGGAGGTGAAGGCGATGAAGAAGACGGAGGCGCGGGTTTCGCGGGCCTCCTGGGTTGCGTCCCGGCCTCCGGTGAGTAAGTAGCCGTCCGCGCCGAGCACGCGGCTACGCGTGCCGGCCTCGCCACCAGGGCAGGCGACCAGGACGGCCTCCGCCGCTTTCCGGTTCTCGGCGATGACCCAGCGGTCTCCACAGACGGAGCCCCCGAACTCGCCGCGGAGGCGGCTGGCGCGAGAGTCGCGCTGGCCGGTGAGGAGTGCCTCCAGGTGGCTGCCGCCGAGGACGGGCCAGAACTCGAACCCCCCTTCGATCCATCCGGCGGTGTCGGCGCGTCTGGTGGTGCGCACGACGACGGCGAAGATGTGGCTGCCCGGGGCGAGGAGGTAGTCGAGGGATAGGGTGTCGTGACGGCCGTCCTCCTGCTTTGGGGAGCAGGAGACGCGGATGCCGCGCCAGGTGAGACCCTGGCGGCCGCGGCGCTCGATGTTGCGCGCGGCGAATTTCTCTTTGTGAAGGGTGCGGCCGAGGGAGCCCAGGGTGGGGGTGAGACCGCCGAGCCAGGGGTTCTGCCAGCCGAGGGGACGCGCTTCGGGATAGGAGGAGCGAAGGAGCTGCTCGCGGCCGCGCTGGAGGGCGACGGCGGAGCCGTGGAAGTTGGGGGCGATGGTGAGGGCGAGCACTCCGTTGTCGATACGGAGCAGGTCGCGGTGGTCGCCGGCTCGAGAGACGGTGACCCGCGCGGCGGGATCGCCCATGACGATGATGGGCTGGCGCTCGCGGTAGATTGCGCGGTCGATGCGGGCGGTGCAATCGACGAAGTAGCCTCCGTCGGGGAGGGAGGCGCGGCGCGTGACGGTGACCGGCTTGGCGCGGCTGCGCTTGCCGGAGACGCGCTGGAAAGGCGCCTTGGCCGGTCGTACGCGAAGGCCGGCCGGGGCGCGGACGGAGAGGTCTCCGTCGAGTTCGAGGCGGCCGACGCTTTCGGCTACGAGCTTAGCCGCGACTTCGGCACCGTGGAGTACGAGGGGACGCGGGCGGAGGCCGAATTGCAGGGGCTCCCGGGTTTCGGGATGGCGCTGCGGGCGACTGGTTCTTTCGCCGTGGAGGGTCTGCCACCACTGGCGTACGCTGAAGTAGTCGCCTTCGCCGACGAAGATGTGGACTGGATCGGCGCTGGTGGATTGGCCCGGCGCAGCCGCGGCCAGCTCTTGCTCGACGTAATACCTGTACGCGGAGCCGACGCGATGGGCGCGGCCCCAGATGAGGCCGGTGGTGATTCCATCGACGTCTTCGGCCGCGATCCAGCCCTCGGGCCAGTTCTCGGCCTCTTGGCTCAGGTTATGCTCGGCGAGGGAACGTCCTCCTCCTTCGGCCAGGCCGCGGACGATTCCGGCGGGGGTGGGGACGGCCAGCGTGCCGCCGCCAGCTCTGAGGCTGGCGCGAGTCCTGTGGCGACAGGTCAATTCAGTCTCGGAGGCGTTGATGAGAGTGTCACGGACTTCGATGAGCGGTAGGTTGGTGAGTATGATGCGCCGCTCCAGGCGTATGCCGGGGCGATAGTCCGAAGTGGTTGTGAGCACGGCCTCGGCTCTTCCCGGGTGGTGTTCGACGCGGGCGCGGCAGGGCCGCTGGAAGAACTCGTCCCAGCTGAAGGGCGGGCCGATCTGAGGCGGATGCAGCTCGGCGGCCCGCCAGCGGTTGCGAAGTTTGTCGACGATGTTCACCCAGCCGCCGCGCCGAGAGATGTGGAGGCGGAGCGCGGCCGACTCCAGGACGACGGTGTGCT
>CAZWRO010000139.1:0-5796 GCA_964635365.1 uncultured bacterium
CGCCTCGGCCAGCCGCGTCGCCTGCGCCCGCAGGTCGGCCATCTCGTCGAACCGGGCGCGGGCCAGCGTGATGCCCGCCTGGAGCTGATCTGCGGTAGCCGGCTTCAGGAGATAGGCCATTCCCCCGGACTCCACCACGCCGGAGAGCAGCTCCTCGTCGAAATGCCCGGTCAGAAAGACCACCGGTACGGGGCATTTCTCAGCGATCTGCCGCGCCGCCTCGATGCCATCGCCATCCGGCATCATGATGTCCATCACCACCAGCTCCGGCCGCGTCTCCTCGGCCAGTTGAACGGCTTGCCTGCCGGTCGCCGCTTCGCCCACGACCTCGTGGCCCAGAGAGCGAAGCTGATCGATAAGAGCAACGACGACAGCCGAGTCATCTTCGGCCAACAGTATCTTCATACCACTCACCGACCTCCCGCTCACTCGACTGGGAACCTAATTCGGAAGCAGGCCCCTTCGGCGTTCCAGGCAGCAATGGAGCCGCGCAGGTCCCGCTCGGCCAGGCGAGCCACCAGCCTGAGTCCCAGGCTTTCTGTCAGGCTGATATCGAATCCCGGGGGCAGGCCGCGCCCGGTGTCTTTCATCTCCAGCACGGCGTCGGCGCCATCTCGCGTCAGCAACACCGTGATCCCACCCGACCCCTCCTCCGGAAAGCCGTGCTCGATGGCATTGCTCAGCAACTCGGTCAGTATCAACACGAAGGCCGTGGCTTCCCGGGAGGGCAGGCTCACGGAGGCCATGTCGATATGCACTCGCAGTCGGCGCTCGGCGCCGGCCTGGTCGAGCAGATGCTGCGACAAGTGTCGGGCCAGTTCGGGCAGTTGCAGCTCGCCCGAAGAGGCATCGCGCGCCAGCAGGTCATGGATGGCGGCGATTGAGGTGAGTCGCGCGATGCTCTTCTGTAGCGCGCGCCGCGCGGTGGTGGAACGTTCCGAGATCTCCTGTGCCGACAACAGCCCGGTCACGATCTGCAGGTGGTTGCGCACCCGGTGATGGACTTCCTGGAGGCGATCTCGGCTACCCGCCAGGTCCTCTTCGAGTCGCTTCTTTTCCCCGGCTGCAACGTCATTGTGCGCCGCCCGCGCCAGAGTTTCGGAGACTAGCTCGGCCTGCTGCTCGCGCAGCCGCGCCAACAGGGCCGATTCATCGTGCCAGCCCAGGTTGCCAGTCAACGCCTCGCGCTCTGTGTCCTCCATCTCCCCTCGCACTCGCTTAGTGTCCCCGCCCGGCCACCATCTCCGCCGCGTGATCCAGCACCGGATACAGAATCTCCAAGCACTCGATCGCGCCCTTAGGGCTGCCGGGTAGGTTGACGATCAGCGTGCGCCCTCGCAGTCCCGCCGTCCCTCGAGACAGCATCGCGGTGGGCGTCTTCTTCAGGCTGCCGGTTCGCATCGCCTCCGGAAGGCCGGGGGCGACGCGATCCAACACGGCCTGTGTCGCCTCCGGTGTCACATCTCTGGGTCCGAGGCCGGTTCCGCCGTTGGTGAGGAGCAGCTCGACCCCGAGTTCATCCGTAAGCCGGAGGAGTTCGGCCGAGATCCGCTCCGCCTCATCCGGCACCATCGCCAACTCCACTACTTGGCTACCATGTGCCGCGAGGCTATCGCGAAGCGCCGGCCCCGTCAGGTCCTCCTGATCTCCCCGAGCACACCTGTCACTTATCGTCAGTATAGCGGCCTTCATGGTGGGACTCCAGCACCTCTATCTCGTCCCCGGCCTTGACTTCCCCGCCAACGCGTACGGCCACAAACACGCCCTCTGTAGGCATGATGCACTTTCCCGTGAGGCGTCCGATCTCGCAATCGGAGTGGCACTCCTTGCCGATCTGCGTTATCTCGAGCGTGACGCCGCCCCCCACTCTAAGGTGAGTGCCGATCGGAAGTGTGTGAAGCTCCAATCCCGCGGTGGTCAGATTTTCCGCGAAGTCGCCCGCGCCCACGGACAGCCCCTGCGCCTGCACTTGCGCAATGCTCTCCTCCGCCAGCAGGCTCACCTGCCGTCCGGTGCCGGCGTGGGCGTCACCCACCAGCCCGTGATTTTCCCGCAGCATCCCGGAGGGAACCGGCGACTTGCGCGTGCCCACCCGCGAGCTGATCGATACCGCGATCACCCTTCCCTTCTTCGCCATGTCTTCGACTTTCCTCCCGACTTACGAACCACGTGCAGCTCAGATATCTCTGCTCCCGGGTCCAGCGCCTTACACATGTCGTAAATGGTGAGCGCGGCCACCGAAGCCGCGGTGAGGGCTTCCATCTCCACGCCCGTCGCCGCCTGGGCTCGGGCCGTCGCCGTGATCAGCACCTCGCCGCGCTCGACTGACACCGCGAAGTCCACGCCGACGTAAGAGAGAGGGAGGGGATGGCAGAGGGGAATCAGGTCCGGCGTTCGCTTGGCGGCAAGAATCCCGGCCACGCGGGCCGCCGCCAGGGCGTCGCCCTTGGGCAGCTTCCCGCCCTCCAGGCTGCGCACCGCCTCCTCCGCCATTAGCAGGCGGCAATGCGCCACGGCCTCCCGATTGGTGGCCGACTTACCTTGAATGTCGATCATCAGCGCTTCCGCGCAGTAGGACCCGAGCCGGCCCGGCCCGTGCCTTACCCCGTGCGCGTCTCCTTGGCAATGACGGAGGTGGCCTGCACGATCTGGGAGAACCGGGAGACGTCGAGGCTCGCCCCTCCGACCAGGGCCCCGTCCACCTCCGGTTGGCCCATCAGCTCGTGGGCGTTCTTGTCAGTCACGCTGCCGCCGTACTGGATTCGCACCCCCGCCGCGGCCTCCGCCCCGAAGGCCTCGCCGACGGTCTTGCGGATCATGCCGGTGACGCGGTTCGCCTCTTTCGCGTCGCAAGCGCGGCCGGTTCCAATCGCCCACACCGGCTCGTAAGCGAGCACCATTCCGGCCACCTGCTGCGGAGCCACGCCGTCGAGCCCCGCGCGAACCTGGGCGGCAATCACATCGTCGGTGCGCTCCTGCTCCCGTTCGGGGAGCATCTCCCCCACGCACACAATCGGCACCAGCCCGTGCTTCAGCGCGGCCTTCACCTTCAGGTTCACGCTGGCATCGGTGTCTCCGAACACCCGCGTCGCCTCGGCGCTCAGCGTCTCGTCGGGCACGCCAAAGCGGCCGCGCCGTTCGGAGTGTCCGATAATCGCGTACTTGCAGCCGACATCGACCAGCATGAGCGGGCTGATCATACCCGTGAAGGCGCCGGAGTCGGCCCAGAAGACGTCCTGAGCTCCCAGCGCGATGTCGGAGTTTCCCAGAGCCGTGCTTACGGCATGCAGCATGGTCGCCGGCGGGCACACCGCGATCTCCACCTTCTCCAGGCCCTGCGCGCGCGGCATCAGGTCCTTGACCAAGACGACCGCCTCATCAACGGTCTTGTTCATCTTCCAGTTACCGGCGATCAGCGGAATGCGTGCCATGGTTTGGCAACCTCCAGTCCAGACTCTAGCAGCGATTTTCGATGGCGGCGATGCCCGGAAGCTCCTTCCCCTCCAGGAACTCCAGCGAGGCGCCGCCTCCGGTGCAAACGTGGCTCATCTTCTCGGCAAAGCCGAACTGCTCGACCGCGGCAACGACGTCGCCGCCCCCGATAACGCTGTAGGCATCGGAGTCGGCGACGGCCTGGGCGACGGCGCGGGTGCCCCCGCTGAACTCGGCTATCTCGGAGATACCCATGGGGCCGTTCCACACGACGCACTTGGCGGTGGCGATCTTCTCGGCGAACAGCTCTCGCGTCTTCGGTCCGATATCGACGCCCATCATGTCGGTAGGAATGGCGTCGGCTGCAAGTTCCTCAATCGGCGCTCCCTCGACTCGCTTGATGCTCGGCTCGAACTCGACCCCGTCCGCCGTGGTCACGACCACATCCACCGGCAGGAGCAGTTCGGGTCGGCCGCCTTCGGCCTGCGCCAGAATACTTTTGGCGAGCTCGAAGCTCTTCTCATCGAAGACCGACCGGCCGATGCCGAGACCTTGGCCCTTGAGGAAAGTGTAGGCCTGACCGCCGCCGATGATGAGCACATCGACATGCTTCATGAGGTTCTGAAGCACCCCGATCTTCGCCTTGACGCCGCCGAGGATGGCGACGTACGGGCGCTCGGGGCTCTCCAGGAGCTTGCTCAGCACGGCGACTTCCTTCTCCATCAGCAGCCCCATCGCCGACCGGAGGAAGTTCGCCATCACGGAAGTCGAGGCGTGGGCGCGGTGGGCCGTGCCGAAGGCATCGTTGACGTACAGGTCGGCGAGGCTGGCGAGCTGCTTGGCGAAGGCCTCGTCGCCCCCCTCCTCCTCGGCGTGGAAGCGCAGGTTCTCCAGCAGGGCCACCTCTCCGGGCTTCATCGCCTTCGCCGCCGCCTCCACCTCAGCTCCCACACAATCGGGAAGCATCTGCACCGGGCGGCCGAGCAGCTCGGAGAGCCGCTTGGCAACGGGGGCGAGGGAAAGCTCCGGCTTGACCTTGCCCTTGGGCCGACCCAAATGGGAGGCGACCAGCAGGCTGGCGCCTCGGCCGAGGAGATCCTGGAGGGTGGGCAGCGCGGCGCGAATGCGGGTGTCGTCGCGGATCTCCCCCTCCTTCAGAGGAACGTTGAAGTCCACCCGGACGAACACGCGCTTCCCCTTAGGGTCGATATCGCGAATCGTCTTCTTCTGCACGGCCGTCTCCTTGTTAAAACACGCCGAAGAAGAAGGCCCGACAGCTATCCACCGTCGGGCCTTCGCTGCCTGCGAGTCTAGTTCAGCTTCCTGTCGATCATCTCCACCAAGTCGACCAAGCGGCACGAGTAGGCCCACTCATTGTCGTACCAGGACAGCACCTTGACCAAGTTGCCGTCTATCGCCTTAGTCTCGCTCGCGTCGACGATCGAGGAGACCGGATAGGCGCGGATGTCGCTGGAAACGATCGGCTCGTTCGTCACCTCGAGAAAGCCCTTCATCGGCCCCTCGGCGGCCGCGGTGAGAGCCGCGTTCACCGCCTCGGCCGTGGTGCTCTTCTTCACGATGCAGGTGAGGTCCACCGCCGAGCCCGTGCCCACCGGAACGCGCAACGCAAACCCGTCCAGCTTGCCCTTCAGCTCCGGGATCACCAGCCCGATTGCCTTTGCCGCGCCGGTCGAAGTCGGGATGATGTTCAAGGCCGCCGCACGCGCTCGCCGCGGGTCCGAGTGCACCAGGTCGAGCACCTGCTGGTCGTTGGTGTAGGCGTGGATGGTGGTCATCAGGCCCTTCTCGATGCCGAAGCTATCGTGCAGCACCTTCGCCACCGGAGCCAAGCAGTTCGTGGTGCAGCTGGCGTTCGAGATAACCTTGTGTTTGGCCGGGTCGAAGATGTCGTCATTCACTCCCAGCACAATGGTCGGGTTGTCCGGTCCGGACTCGCCGCTCAGCGGAGCGGAGACGATCACGTTCTTCGCGCCGGCGCGGAGGTGCGCGCTCGCCTTCTCCACCGTGCGGAACACGCCGGTGCATTCGAGCACCACATCGACGCCCATGTCCTTCCACGGCAGGGCCGCCGGATCGCGCTCGGCGCAAACCGCGAACTCGTCGCCGTTCACCACCAAGTTCCCGCCCTTGATCTCGACCGTGCCCGCGAAGCGTCCGTAGTTGCTGTCGTACTTCAGCAGATGGGCGTTGATGTCCAGGGACGCCAGATCGTTGATAGCAACCACGTCAACGCCTGCCGCCTTCCGTTCCATGAGCGCTCGCAGAGTCAACCGCCCGATGCGGCCGAACCCGTTGATCGCCACTTTCAGGGCCATAATGCAGTCCTCCTAAGGCTGTGGTAGT
>CAZWRO010000140.1:0-5792 GCA_964635365.1 uncultured bacterium
GCGTGTGTACAATCGCGAAAGTGTGACTTACATTACACTGTAGAGTGCAACATAATGCGCCGAGGCGTAAGGTAACTGAGTTGACGAGGCGGAAGGGCAAGCGAGTACCGGCGCGCCTTAAGACTGGGCTGTTCGCCCTCTGTCTATTGCCTTGGCTGGCTCAGGCCGTTCCAGATGGCGGATTCCACAACCATACCTTCGGGTCTGCGCTCTGCGGATCTTCCTGCTCAGATGGCGCGTGGTGCCAAGAAGCCGGTTCCGGCCCCGGCGATCTGATCTGCGCCGGCCAAGCCGCGTCTGACGAAGATCGTCCATGCCCGGCCTGTGCCTGGCAACTCAGTTCGAGTACGTCGGCAAGCGGCCAGGTGCAAGTCCAGGGCCTACAGCTGCTGGCCCACGCCAAAGATGTTCCCTCACTCCAGCCCGTCCCTCCCACGGCTGCGTTCTGCCGCTCCCGCGACCCTCCCCTCGGCTAGCCCCCACTAGTTCCTCTCGACCTCGAGTGCGCGCGTCTTCGCGCGCCAACGACCCGACAGATCCGTTCCCTGGAGGAAACCAGCCATGGGCGTTCGTGTTAGCTACGTCATGTGTCTTCTGCTCGTAAGCCTGCTTCAAGTGCAGATTGGCCTCGGCTGTGCCGCGGTTGAACCCGGCTCGACTCCGACGGTCGAAGAGCTGCAGAGCCAACTTCGCTCGATGGAAGAGCGCGTCGCCGCGCTGGAGGCCGAACTGGCCGCGCTCCGTGCGCACCTCGATCCACTCGGCGGCCAGGCGGCCGCCCCGGAGCAAAGCGAGGCCGAACTGGCCGACCTGATCGCGGCCGCCGAACGGGAGGCCGCCGTCGAGGCGCAGCCCTCTGAACAGGAGGAACGAACCACCTTCACCTCCGGCGCCTTGGGCCTTCAGACCCTCAACCCCGAGATCAGCGTGGCCGGAGATTTCCTGGCCGCATACCGAGGCGGAGAGAGCCTCACCCCCCACCTCGACGCGGAGGTACGCACTCTGGAGCTCGCGTTCGATTCCTATCTGGATCCGTACTCGAGAATGAAGGGCATCGTTGAGTTCGGTCCTGACGGGGCGGGACTCGGCGAGGCTTACTTCATGCGATACGGCCTGCGGCCGAACCTGAACGTCACTCTGGGGAAGTTCCGCCAGCAGTTTGGCGTCGTCAACCGATGGCATAGGCACAGTCTCGACCAGTTCAACTTCCCCCTTCCACTCAGGCAGATCTTCGGCCCGGGTGGACTCAACCAGACGGGGGTGGCCATCGACTGGCAACTTCCGCCGCTCGACACTGCTTCTCAGCAGGTCACGCTCCAGCTAACCAACGGTGAGAACCAACGCCTCTTCGGAAACAACGCACGCAACATGCCCAGTGCCCTTCTCCGCTATAGCAACTACCGCGATTTGTCCAAAGATACATATCTCGAACTGGGACTGACCACGCTGGCGGGAAGAAACGATGACTGGCAGGTGCTCGGGCCGGTGGGAGAGCTCATGGCGCAACGGCATGACCTATGGACCAGAGCTCTCGGGGCCGACGTAACCATCCTCTGGGAGCCTACCGGCGAGATGCGCTACAGAAATTGGCTTTGGCGCACCGAGTACTACGGGCTGCGCAGGGAGGTTCTGGCTCCCGACGGATCCGGCCCCGATACGCTGAGAGCCTGGGGCGCCTACTCGCAAGTGCAGAGCAGGCTCTCCCGCAGGCTTGACGCCGGCCTTCGCCTTGACTACTACGAGCCGGACGTGAAGCCGTACGCGGATCTGCCAGGGCTCTCTTTGTCTCCCCACGCGGTCACCGAATCCGGCGCACACCAGTGGCTCATTGCCCCATACGCGACCTGGCATCAGAGCCCTTGGGTGCACTGGCATTTGGAGTGGAATCACCTCTACAACCACCTCATGGGTCCCGACGAAGACGCACTCATTCTCCAATGCTGCTTCGCCGCCGGACCTCACAAGCACGAGCGCTACTGATATTGGAAGGAGCCGGCCATCATGAGACTCAGAACGATATTGTTGGTTCTGGTGCTGGCGCACCTGCTGGCCGCATCCGCGCACGGCGCTGCCCCGCAATTGAGAGTTGTTACGACGCTGCCCGACTACGCCGTCCTCGCCCAAGCCATTGGGGGGGACCGAGTGTCTGTCGAGTCGATCGTGCGCGGCGAGCAGGATGCCCACTTCATCCGCCCCAAACCCTCCTTCGTTAATCTGGTGCGGAACGCCGACGTACTCGTTGACACCGGCTTGGACCTGGAAATCTGGGTGCAGACGGTCATAGACCGCTCCGGGAACACCCGCGTTCGCAGCGGCCAGCCGGGCTACGTTGCTGCCGCGCAAGGCATGCGCCTGCTGGGACGACCCACCGTGCTCTCGCGAATCGAGGGCGGATTGCACATATACGGGAATCCGCACGTGACCTGCAGCCCGATTAACATGAAGGTGGCCGCGGCCAACATCGCAGAAGGCCTCATCAGCAACGACCCCGCCGGAAGGACAGTCTACGAGCGAAACCTGCGATCTCTTCAGGAGGAGATCGATCGCCGCCTCTTCGGAGACAGGCTCGTGCAGCTCCTGGGCGGGGAGACGCTGTGCGACCTGGCCCAGAATGGGCGACTGATATCCTTTCTCGAGAGTCACAACTACCAGGGACGGCCTTTGCTCGACGAGTTGGGGGGATGGTTGGGCGAGATGATGCCCCTGCGAGACGTGCCCATAGCCACCTACCATGCGAACTGGCTCTACTTCGTCAACCTGTTCGGCCTTCAGCAAGTCGGTACCATAGAACCCAAACCGGGCATTCCGCCGTCCGCACGGCACGTCTCCGACCTCGTGCAGCTGATGCGTCAGCAGAATGTTCGGATCGTGTTGGCCGCTAACTACTTCGACGCGGAACGTGTGAGAAGTGTGGCCGCTCGCGTCGATGGTGTCGCCGTAATCGTCCCCTTGTACGTCGGCGGCGAGCCGGGAGTCGACGATTACTTCCAGCTGTGCGACTTGTGGATCACCCGCCTTCAGGAAGCCGCGCGCCAGACGGAAGCGGCGCACCCTTGACATCCGTGACGACACGACAAACGGGATAGAATGTTAGGAAGACCATGAATGCGACTGTAGTCCTGGATATGCTGCCGTCATTGACGCTCTGCATGCTGATGGTGGGCATGCTCTCCTACCTGGGCATCCATGTGATCAAGCGAGAGATCATCTTCGTGGACTTGGCGCTGGCGCAGATAGCTGCTTTGGGTGCCCTCATCGCCCTCTGCCTCGGCATTCCCCTTCACACGCACGCCTCCTACTGGTTCTCCATGGCCCTGACCGCGGTGGCGGCACTGCTCTTCACCCTCTCGCGCAGCCGCGATGGGCGCGTGCCACAAGAAGCGGTGATCGGTCTGGTCTACGCCATCGCCGCGGCGGTTGCGATGATACTCATCGACAAGGCACCTCACGGCGCTCAACACATCAAGGATATCTTGACGGGGTCAATCCTGTGGGTCGAGTGGGGCACGGTCGCCCTCGTGGCGGCAGTCTACGCCGTGGTAGCCCTGTTCCACTTCGTCTTCCGCGGTCCCATCCTCCAGATCTCACAGGACGCGGAGGCCGCTCGGAGGAGCGGCCTTAGGGTGGGACTGTGGGATTTCCTCTTCTACCTTTCGTTCGGGTTCGTCATCACAGTCTCGGTAGGTAGTGCCGGCGTGCTGCTCGTCTTTGTGTTCCTCGTCGCCCCCGCTGCCATGGCCGTGCTTCTCACAGATCGCCTTCTGTACCAGCTGCTGTTCGGTTGGGTTCTGGGCGTGACGGCCACCATTGGCGGCCTTGCCGTTTCGTATACAGCCGATCTGTCGGCTGGCCCGCTCATCATCACCGCCTACGGCGTCGCTCTCCTAATAGTCGCGGCCATCACCTATAACTTGCGCTCCCCCAATCGCGTTAGGTCCTTGACGCGCACAGTGTCCGTTGCCCTCGCCTTTGGAGGATCCTGCGCGCTGCTCTACATCGGCGGTCGGTCCATCGGACGCGCCTATGCAGCCGACGGCGGCCATCACCTTCACGAGACGGCGCCGACAGAACAGGCTGAACACTCACCGCCCTCACCTTCGGAAGAGGGCGAGACTGACGCCCCCGATCTAATGTCCGCACAGGCGGAGGAGAGGCAAGCGTTGCGAGACGTGTTCGCCCAGGAGACTGACCCCCTGGCGCGAGCTGACGTCATCTCCCGCGCCATTGAGGTCGACGTCCGCTTCGGGGCCGCCCTTGCGCTCGAATTCCTTGCTCTCGACCCGCCGCCGTTTTTCGCCCAGTCGGTGACAGATCAACTGAATTCCGTGCTCCCGGAGCCATGTGACTTCGACGTCGCTCAGCCGTTCACCAGCTCTCAGAACCAGGCCGCCGCCGCAAGCGTGCGATCTGCGCTCGACCTACCGGCAATGCAGCCCGAGTGACCACGGACTACGCCTCCGCAACACCCTTCCGCCGTATGGGGTGGGCCGGCCCGGCCCACCCCACGTTCATGTGCCGCGGTTACTGCTCCCTGAAACCGCTGTAGCCCTGCTCTGAGGCCATTGTCTGATGTATCGTGGGCTTCTGTTTCGCAGGGGAATGAACCCGCGGGTCGTTGTCGGGCCTCCGTGAGACCGCGGTGAGGGCACTCTGGCGAGCGGATGAGTTTTGGCACACTACGGCACCGCGGTCGTCAGTCTCGGGCCTCTTCGTCCCAGCCCAGGTGCACGCGCTGCGTGTCGGGGGCGATGCGCGCGGTGGCCCTGCCTTGAAGCGCCGCGAGCAGCGCCTCGCCCGCCGCTTTCCGCCGCCACCCGCGGAGCAGAGGCACGCGCGCCTTCTCGCCGTAGCACACGACGGCCGTGAGGTCGGCGCGATTGGCCAGGAGGCCGGGCGAGATCTGCTTCTCGGCGGAGAGCGACCGGAGGCAGAGGACGAGGAAGTCCACGGTCGGCTCCAGTCCCCGCGGAAGGGTCGGCGGCCTCTCCAGTCTGGGTGGGGGCGTGTTGGCGCCTCGGCTGAGGGCCTCGATCAGGCCCCGGCCGAACCGCCGAGCCTGATCCGACCGCAGGCCGCGCACCTCGGTCAGGGCCTCGATGGTATCCCGCGGCCGGCGCGCCAGCTCCACGAGCACCACGTCCATACATATGCGCGGTACTGGGATGTTGAGCTCCCGCGCAGTCTCCTCTCGCCAGGCGACGATCTCGCGGAGCCGGGAGAGCTCTTCCCCGTTCAGCCGCTCGACGCCGCGCATCCGGCGGAACATTTCGCGCGGATCGGCCGGGGCGAAACGCGCCGCTCCTTCGAGGTCGCTGAACTCCTCGCGCGCCCACCCAAGCCGATCGCGCGAGCTGAGCTCCCGCACCAGGTGGTCGTACACGGGTACGAGGCAGCGCACGTCCTCGAGCGCATACTCGACCTGCTTGTCGGTGAGCGGCCGCCGCAGCCAGTCGGTGAATGCGTGCGACTTCCTGAGGCTGCGCTGGGTCGCTCGATGGACGAGCCTCACGAGTGATATCTCCTGCTCGTACCCCAGCAGCGCGGCCGCGATCTGCACGTCGAACAGCGGCGCGACCGGGCGGCCCATCATCCTGAAGAAGATGGCGAGGTCCTGGCTGCCGGCGTGGAAGACCTTCTCGATGCCGGGCGCGAGGAGCACGTCGAACAGCGGGGACAGATCGCGGACGGCGAGCGGATCGATGAGCGCCGCGCGGGCGTCTGTGGCGATCTGGATGGCGCCGACCTCGGGGTAATAGCGCCCCTCACCGACGAACTCGGTGTCGAGGTATACG
>CAZWRO010000141.1:0-5779 GCA_964635365.1 uncultured bacterium
TACGCTTCGAGACGCAATAGGATCTAATAGCTTTATATGGACGGAGGCCGCAGATGACCCTGGAAAACAGCTATGAGTTCATGACTCTGAAGGAGGCGGCTCGCGAGCTTCGCCTCAGCGTCTCCACCCTGAAGCGCTACATCTACGCCGGGCAACTCCGCACCTTTCGCACCCCAGGCGGCCGCCACCGCGTGCGCCGGGCAGACCTGGCCGCGCTCCTGGGCGTCGCGCCGCCGACCCCTATCACGGAAAGGGCGGCTCTGGGGCGTGCGGATGCTTTCGCCGATGAGGTCGTCCAGCGGGTAGGCCGCGGGCTCGGGAGGAGACTTGCCCGTCTGGAGATGGAGGTCGAGCGCTTGGAATGCAGCGTCGAGGCAATCTCGGCCGCGCTGCGACGCCCTGCGATCCCTTCGGCCGAAGCTGTTCCCCTCGCGCCATCTTCCGGCGGCTGCGAGATAAAGGTCCTCGGACCAGGCTGCCGCGCCTGTGACCGACTCGCCGGCCTCGTCGAAGAAATTGCCCACGCCCTCGGCATCTGCCCCGACGCGGTACGTCGCGTGAAAGAGCTCGACGATATCGCGGAGTACGGCCCCACCGCTATGCCGGCTTTGGTGGTCAACAATCAAGTGGTGTCAGCCGGCCGCCTTCCGAGCAAGTCTCGGCTGACGGCGTTGCTTCAGAGGTCTTGTCGGAAATAGCGGGTTGTTCAGGAGATCAGTATGTCCACACGGCCGCGCAGAACGAGCAAAAAACCCATCCGCATCTCATACGAGGAGTTTCGGGGTGCTGTCAAAGGCAGCGATTCGTGCGCGTGCTCCGGTGGGGAGGCCGCCAGCGACCTGGCCGAGCTGGCGGCCCGCAACATCACCGGAGCCGAGCCCGCAGCCGCCCTCGACAAGCTCCTCGATCAGGGAGAAGGCACTCCGGTCCACGGTATTTGGCATCACGTGCTGGTCGGTGAGGTGCTGCTGATGTGCCTCCGGAACGCCGGCTATCAGATCTCCGAGGGACTGGTGGACGAGGTGGTGGACCGGGGCAAGCAGATTCCCGGCGGCTCGTGCGGATTTCTGGGCACCTGCGGGGCCTTGGTAAGCGCAGCCTCCGCCTACGCCATCCTCCTGAGCTCCACTCCGGTGGCGACGGAGGCGCGAGAACGGCTGCTCGAGTTCTCCTCCAAACTTGCGGCCCGGCTCGCAGAAGTCGGCGGTAGCCGCTGCTGCAAGAAGAGCAGCTACGTGGCCTTCGAGGTGGCGCAGCCCGAATTCGCGAGGCTCGGCTTCGAGCTGCCGAAAGAAAACTTCGAGAGCCGCTGCCGATTCTTCGGCGCAAACGACACCTGTGACGGAGCAGACTGTGTCTACTTTCCGAAGAAGAGCTGACCAACACCCCGAGGGTGTGCAAGCATCTGCTGGACACGACGCGGCGACTCCGGTGGCGCCACCCCTGGGCCTTGCCCCTCCGAGGCGGTTCCCGCTCTCTCGCGCGGTGCTGTCCCTGGTTGCTATTCTCATCGTGCTCGCGCTCTGGCAGGGCCTCGCCGTTGCCGTCCAGCAGTTACGTGGTGTTCCTTTTCCGACCCCCTACGATACAGCGAAGAGGCTCTTGTATCTCGGCCGTGGGCGGCCCCTCCTTGAGTTCACCGTCTATCGTCACCTGGCCGATAGCTTGCTGCGATGGGGCACCGGATTCAGTATGGCGATGGTTCTTGGCATCGTTGCTGGCTTGCTGCTGGGCTGGTCCCCCCTCCTTGAGCGCCTCATTATGCCCACGGTCCACGTGCTCCAGCTCATCCCGGGCCTCGCCTGGATCCCGGTGGCCATCCTCCTCTTCGGCATCGGCGAGCGCTCCACCATCTTCATGATCGCGGTCACCGCCTTCGCCCCTATTGTCATCAACACTACCGCGGGCGTGAAGGGTGTAAATGAAATGTACCTGCGCGCCGCCCGCATGATGGGGGCCGACGACCGCACGCTCTTCCTCCGAGTGCTCCTTCCCGGCTCGCTCCCCCACCTCCTCAGCGGCCTCCGGGTCGGGCTCGCCAACGGCTGGCGAGTGTTGGTGGCCGCCGAGATGATCGTGGGCACCGGCACCGGCCTGGGCTACTCCATCCTCCAGGCCCGCTGGACGCTCGACTACACCTCCTCCTTCGCCTGCCTGCTGATCATCGTCGGCATCGGACTCACCGTAGAGCGCGGCATTTTCGGTCCCCTCGAGCGACGCACTGTGGAGCGCTGGGGCCTCGCCAGGGCCGGGTGATCGCGATGATCGAGCTTCATCAGGTGTCCAAGGTGTTCTACAACGATGAGAATGGCCAGCACGTGCAGGCCCTCCAGGAAGTCAGTCTGGAGATCGAAGAAAACGAGTTCGTCTGCCTGCTTGGCCCGAGCGGCTGCGGGAAGAGCACTCTGCTCAACCTGGTGGCCGGATTCGAGCAGCCGACCGCCGGCCGCGTGCTCTTTGGGGACAATCCGGTGACCGGCCCTGCGCGCGACCGTGGAGTCGTCTTCCAAGAGCCCACTCTGTTTCCCTGGCTCACCGTCGAGCAGAACGTCGAGTTCGGGCTTCGCAACCTGCACCTGGGCGCGCCCGCGCGTCGGCGGGTCGCCAGGCGTTGCCTGGCTCTCGTAGGGCTGCGGGATTTCGCTCGGGCGAGGCCTCACCAGCTCTCCGGCGGCATGAAACAGCGTGTCGCTCTCGCGCGCGTACTCGCTCTCAACCCCCGCGCTCTCCTCATGGACGAGCCCTTCGGCTCGCTAGACGCGCAGACGCGAGACCGGCTTCAAGATGAGCTGCTCCGCATCTGGCAGGTCCACCGCAAGACCGTTCTCTTCGTCACCCACAACGTGGAAGAAGCCGTCTATCTTGCCGATCGCGTTGCCGTCCTGGCCCCCGCGCCCGACAGCATCATCGTCGATCTTCCCATCTCGATTCCGCGCCCCCGCGATCGCTTCTCACCGGAAGTCCGAGAGGCCACCATGGCGCTCATAAGCGTGCTCGCCAACCTGCCCTGCTGTGTCCTCCCATCCCAGAGCGAAGAGGCGAGACAGACTGTGCGATTTCAGGAAGGAGGATGAGCTGCCATGCAACCGACATCCCACAGAACGAGAAGAATCTGGATTACCAGTCTCTTTTGCGTCCTGGCTGGCTGCTCAATCAGTGTCCTCTGCCTCGGAGGATGCGCCAAGCGCGAGGCCTCTGAGGCCTCGAAGACAGTGGTTCGCTTCGCCTATCAGGATCGGGTGGCCGATGCCGCCAGCATGATCGCGGTGGAAAAGGATTTCTTCGGAGCAGAAGGCCTGATCGTCCAGCCCCTGGTCTTCAGCAGCGGCCCCGCCTGCTCCGAGACCTTGCTCGCCGGCAGCGCCGACATCGGAACCATGGGCGACACCACCAGCCTTATCGCAGTCAGCCGCGCCCCGGTCAAGATCATCGCCAGCCATGGGGGCGGCGAACACCGACACCGGATCATCGTCACCGCCGACAGCCCCATCGTCTCTCCCTCCGACCTCGTCGGCAGGCGCCTTGCCGTCAAGCGAGGCACCTCGACCTATGGGGGCCTGCTCGCTTGGGCGGGGTCAGTCGGGCTTGATCTCTCCGCCGTGGAAGTCATCGACATGCGTCCCGGCGATATGGCCGACGCCCTGCTGGCCGGCGCGGTGGACGCCATCGTCGCCAGCGAACCCACCCCCTCTGTAGTCGAGGACCGAGGCGGCCGGGAGCTCGCCACTCTGGGCGGCCTGGGCAACAACTACCCGATCCTTCTGGTCGCGAGAAACGAGTTCCTGGAGGCCCACCCCGACGCGGTGGTCCGCTTCCTCCGCGCGCTCCTGCGCGCCTCGACCTTCATCCAGCAGCACCCGGAGGAGGCCGCTCGGATCGTCGCCGCAAAGACCGGACTGTCAGTGCCCACCAGTGAACGCGCGATGAGCTATCATTACTACCGCCTCCAGGCCGACGAGGCCACTCGCTCCAGTCTCGCCAGCACCGCGCAGTTCCTCGTCGCGCAGGACATTATCACGTCTGCTCCCGGCCTCGGCGAGGCGATCGACGATAGCTCTCTGCACGAGGCCGGTTTGGAATAGCGTAGCGTTCTGCAAGTCGACTATCGAAAGAAGGGTAATCACCTATGAGATCGCGAGTTCTGCGCTCGTTGCGGAAATGGACGAAGTGGCTACCATCTGTCGGGCTATTGGCGGCTATGCTGCTAGCGCTGTCGCCGGGCTGCGGCAGGGAATCCACCCAACCGACAGGCGCCGAGGCCACGCCCCTTCGTCTGGCCTATGGCAAGAAGATCCACTACGCGCCTCAGATCATCGCACTCCGGAAGGGCTTCTTCGCCGAGGAAGGCCTCGCGGTGGACGACAAAGCCGTGCAGGCCGGCATTCAGGCCGCCGAGGCCCTCACTTCGGGTAGCGCCGATGTCGCAGTCATGGGCGACTCGCCGGGCATCATCGCCGCCGCCTCCGACATGCCTGTCAAGATTGTGGCTTCCTACGGCGGCGGCGAGCGCATGCACCGGCTAGTGGCCGCACCGAGGTCTGGAATCCGCTCACCAAGAGACCTTGCGGGCAAGCGCGTGGCCGTCCAGATGGGCTCCAGCACCCATGGTGGATTCTTGCTCTTCTGCGAGCGGAACGGAGTAGATCTGGATGACATGACGCTGGTCCCGCTCAACCCCAGCGACATGCCGGAGGCAATGCTGGCCGGCGAAATCGACGCGGGCGTCGGCAGCGAGCCCTGGCCCAGCAATATAGAGGAACGTGTGGAAGGCAGCTATGAGGTCGCAGCCCTGTCTGGGTTGGGCAATAACTTCCCTCTGGTGATGCTCGTCAGCGAGCAGTTCGCTGAGAACCACCCGGAGGCTGTAGTCGCCGCGCTTCGCGCGACCGAGAGGGCCGTCACCTTCATGCATGAACATCCAGATGAGGCGGCCTCCATCATCGCCGCGGCCACCGGCGTTTCGGTCGAGCGCGAGCGCAGGATCATGGACACGCTTGAATGGGCTGTCCGCTTGGACGACGCCACTGTCAACAGCTTGAAGCAGACCGCCGACTTCCTTCGTCACCGAGGGAGCATACAAAATCCCCCAGACTGGGATCGTGTGATAGATCGTTCATTCGTTGCACAGCTCGGCGGCGAGAGCGGCTAGCTGACCTCAGCTCAATCGGAAGGAGACACGAAACATGACGCGTAGCTTCTGCCTCATCGGCATCCTACTGATGTCTGCCGTGTTGGCCCCGACCGCACTGTGGGCGGAGCCCCCGCCGGTAGCCGCCGACACCTCCCTGGCCGAACTTATCGACATCCTCACCGAACGGGGCCTCCTCTCCGCCGAGGAGCAGCAGGCGCTGAGGGAACGCATCGCCGCGGAGGAGCAGCTCGCCGCTGCCCCAGAGACCGCTCCGGCCCCGGAGCCTGCGCCGGCCGA
Organism: uncultured bacterium; assembly: GCA_964635365.1. GTDB lineage: Bacteria > Armatimonadota > Hebobacteria > Hebobacterales > Hebobacteraceae > CAZWRO01. The sequence continues at coordinate 5,429 of CAZWRO010000141.1, forward strand.
GCCGGAGTACCCCACCCTGCGCACCAAGATCCGGCTGGAGACTCGCTTCTCCAGCGTGCAGGAGGACGAGAATCAACCCTACTTCGGGTCCCGCGATGACCGTACCGGCGGCGACGGCTTCGCGGTACGCCGCGCTCGCTTCTACTTAATGGGCGACCTCCGCCCCGAGACCGGGTACAAGATCCAGTACCAGTCAGACTGGGGGCACGACAAGGTCAACCTCCATGTCGCGCAGATGGAGTGGAGGGGATGGGACTGCGCTGACCTCGTAGCCGGCCAGCTCCAGGCGCCGTTTGGCTACGAGATCGTGACGTCCGACGCCTACCTCCTCTGCATCGACCGCGCCGCCGT
>CAZWRO010000142.1:0-2833 GCA_964635365.1 uncultured bacterium
CGCCGGGGCGGACGGTGGCCATCTGGGGCCGGGCGTGGCGGGAGACGATGGTGGCCATGAGGTTGCCGCCGAAGGCGGGGCGGGTCTGGACGAGGAGGCGTTCCTCGTCGTCGATTTCGAGGCCGGTGCAGTCGGCGGTGAGGCCGGCGGAGAGGCGGGCGGCCACTCGGGGCGCGAGGTCGCGCCCCTGCGGGGTGGCGGAGATGAGGACGATTTCCGGTTTGTGCTGGTTGATGATGCCGGCGAGGACGTCGGTGTGGGGGCCGGTGCGGTAGTGGGCGAGCGCAGGGTCTTGCGAGAGGTAGACTTTGTCGGCGCCGTGGGAGAAGAGGTGGGCGGTTAGTCCCTCGACTTCGTTCCCGAGAAGGACGGCGGCCAGCTCGACGCCGAGCTTGTCGGCGAGGCGGCGGCCTTCGCCGAGCAGCTCGTAGGTGCCGCGGCGCAGCTCGCCGTGGAGGTGCTCGGCGATGATCCAGAGGCCGCGGTATTGGTCCACGTCCACGTCGGGGGTGTAGGACGTCTCGAGCAGGATGGCATCGAACTTGCAGGAGGAGGCGCAGGCGCCGCACTGGGTGCAGTTGTCGTTGAACTGGGCCTTGTCGTCGACCATGTCGATGGCGTCGTAGGGGCAGGCGCGCAGACAGAGCTTGCATCCGGTGCAGTTGTCAACCACAAGCCTAACGGCCATTGCAGGCGCCTCCGCGCTGGACGAACGGCCGGGGCAGGAGGCAAGCTCCTGCCCAACAGGAACAGCCGGTGCAGTTGTCGCGGATCAGACGGACGGCCATATCAGACGATCTCCAGGGGGCGACGCCGGGCGGCTAGCCGGCGGCCAGGTTCATTTCCTTGATGGTGTTGGCGAGTTCTGCGACGATTTCGTCTACGGAGCCCTCGATCTTCTTGCCGCCGCTCCTGCGCTTGGGGGGCCAGACCTGGATCACGTGGGTGGGGGAGCCGTCGAAGCCGGTCTGCTTGGGGTCGGCTTCGAGGTCGGAGAGGGACCACTGGGTGATCTGTGCGCGCTTGGCTTTGAGGACGTTGCGCATGCTGGGCTGGCGAGGCTCGTTGGCTTGCTTGAGGACGGTGACGAGGGCGGGAAGCCTGACCTCCAGCACCTCGAAGAAGTCGTCGAGCACGCGGCGGGCGCGGAGCTTTCCGTCGGACAGCTCCAGGGCGATGGCGAAGGTGACCTGGGGGATGCCGAGGCGCTCGGCGAGGCCGGGGCCGACCTGGCCGGTGTCGCCGTCGATGGCCTGCTTGCCGCAGATGACGAGGTTGAAGTCGCCGAGCTTGCGGACCATGAGGGCGAGGGTGTAGGAGGTGGCCAGGGTATCGCTGCCGCGGGAGGCGGGATCGGTGAGGAGGACGGCTTCGTCGGCTCCCATGGCGAGGGCGTGTCGGAGGATGGCGTCGGCGTGGGGAGGCCCCATGCAGATGACGGTGACCTTGCCGCCGTGGGCGTCGCGGAGGGCGAGGGCGGCCTCGATGGCGTTTTCGTCGAAGGGGTTGAGGATGTTCTCGACGCCGTCGCGGATGAGGGCGTTGGTCTCGGGGTCGACGCGGACGTCGGTGGCGTTGGGCACTTGCTTTACGCAGACGACGATGTTCACGCGCCCAGCTCCCTGAGGATGTGATTGGCGATGACCATGCGCTGGATCTCGGAGGTGCCTTCGACGATCTCGAAGAGCTTGGCTTCCCGCATGTAGCGCTCGACGGGGAAGTCTCTGGTGTATCCGTATCCGCCGAAGATCTGCACGGCCTTGGTGGTGACCCGCATGGCGACTTCGGAGGCGTAGAGCTTGGCCATGGCGGCTTCTTTCTCGTACGGCTTGCCCTGGTCTTTGAGCCAGGCGGCACGCCAGGTGAGCAGGCGGGCGGCGTCAACTTCGGTGGCCATGTCGGCGAGCATGAACTGGATGGCCTGGAAGCTGGAGATGGGCTTGCCGAACTGTTCTCGTTGTCTGGAGTAGGGAACGGCGGCTTCGAGGGCGGCGCGGGCGAGGCCGACGGCCCCGATGGCCATGCCGATGCGGCCCACGCTGAGGGTGCGCATGGCGACGAGGAAGCCGGCGCCTTCACGGCCGAGGAGGTTTTCCTTTGGGATGTGGCAGTCGGTGAAGATGAGCTCGCGGTTGGGCAGGGATTGGAAGGCCATCTTCTTCTCGTTTTTTCCGAACTCGAAGCCGGGGGTGCCCTTCTCGACGATGAATGCGACGAGGCCGCGGGCGCCTTTGGCGGGGTCGCGGGTGGCGATGATGACGTAGATCTGGGCTTCGCCGCCGTTGGTGATGAAGATCTTGCTGCCGTTGAGGACATATCCGTCGCCGTCCCGCTCGGCCTTGGTGCTGACGGCGGCGGCGTCGGAGCCGGCTCCCGGCTCGGTGAGGGCGAAGGCGCCTATGTGCTCTCCTCTGGCGAGGGGGGCGAGGTGTTTCTGCTTTTGCTCGTCGGTGCCGAAGGTCATGATCGGGAAGACGGCGAGCAGGTGGGCGCCGAAGACGGCGCCGGTGGTGGTACAGGAGCGGGAGAGTTCCTCGCCGACGGCGGCCCAGGTGAGGAAATCCAGGCCGAGGCCGCCGTGCTCCTCCGGTATGGGGATGCCCATGAGGTCGAGCCGGCCCAGCTTGGCGACGTTCTCGGCCGGCCAGCAGCCGGCTTCGTCGGTTTCGCAGGCCTTGGGCGCGAGCTCTTTGTCGCAGAAGTCCTTAACCGCCTCCAGGACCGCTATTTGATCTTCGTTGAACGTGAACTCCATGGGGTAAGCCCCTCCTGCTTCTGTCATAGGGCTGGATCGGCCAGGTCCGCCCGAGGGATGATGTTATCGGAAACGGGC
>CAZWRO010000142.1:2933-5743 GCA_964635365.1 uncultured bacterium
GGCGGCGAGCCGGTCGGGGGCGGCGGCGTATTCTTCGGCGTGGAAGAGATAGACGCTTTCGGGATCCTGGAGCGTCTGGCGGGCCTGCTCGCGAGTGAACGGGAACGGGGGCGGATCGGCGAGGCCGAAGATCTGGCGGACTCTGATTTCGCCGGCCGAGAGGAGGGCGAGATTGTCCATGAAGCCCCAGTCGCCGGCGAGCGGCTGCGACATGTCGTTGGCGAGGAGCCAGGGGGCGAGCTGGTTGTGGGCGGAGGAGAAGAGGCCGACGCCGCCGGTGGCGGCGAGGGACTCATGGTAGCTGAGGTCGTTGCGGAGGTCCTGGCCGAACTGGAGGGCGGCGAGGAGGGCCAGCACGACGAAGGCGCGCCGGGATAGGGTTTGGGAGCGCCGCGACCAGGCGAAGGCGATAGCGGCGGCGGCGACGACCGGGAGGAATGGGAGCAGGATGACGAGGTGCTTGGGGTCGAGGGTGCTGATGGTGAAGCAACTGGCGATAAGGATGATGATGATGGCGAGGAGGCAGAAGTGCACCCGGCGCAGCCCAGGGGTGCGGAAGTGCAGGAGGAGATAGGCGGCGGCGAGGGCGAGGAGGAGCGGGGAGTAGTAGTTGTGGGGCGTTGCGCCGGTCCAGGCGAGCCAGCTTCCCTGGACGACGGAGGACAGGGAGTGGAGCTGAGTCCAGAGGTTGGGGAGGAAGGCGGTGTTGCTGACGCCGTAGGGGGTCTGGTTGAGGCTGGCGAGTATGGTGCGGAAGGTGAGCCCGCGGGAGAGCAGGTTGAAGAGCAAGAAGGGACCGGCACCGAGGGCGAACGCGAGCAGGCCGAGCGGGAGGTCGCGGAGGCGGAGTCGGCGGAGGAGGGGGCGCAGGCCGACGAGGAGGCCGATGGCGAGGGCGGCGAGGAGCCAGAGGAAGAGGATCTTGGTGGAGAATCCGACGCCGAGGAGGAAGCAGGCGGAGTAGAGCCATCGGGGGCGGTCGCCGCGATACCAGCGGTCGAGGCAGATGAGGGCGCCGGCGGCGAGGGGGACGACGATGAAGGAGACGTGGAGGCCGTTGCGGCCGGCCAGCCAGAGGCTGGGGGTGGCGGCCAGGAGGAGGGCGGCGATCCAGGCGGAGCCGGGGACGAGCACGCGGCGGGCCCAGAAGAAGATGAGGATGAGCCCGGCGAGGCCGCAGGCGAATTCGTAGAGGCGGACGGAGTGGGGTCCGACGCCGAAGGCGTAGAGGAAGGGGATCATCAGGTAGGTGGAGGTGGGGCCGACGTGGTCGCAGACCATGAGGGGGAGGTCGAGCGAACCGGGAAGGAGGGAATAGGCCCAGCCGCCGGTGCCCTGGATGAGGTGCACGGCGGGGGCGGCGTCGAAGGCTTCGTCCTGGTAGAGACCGGGGAGGTCGATCTGCCAGAGGGCCAGGAGGCAGAAGAGGAACACGGCGAGGGCGAGCCCGAAGAGGTCGACCCAGTCGGCGGCGCGGCCGGAGGAGGGGGGCTGGGCAGGGGAGGTTTGGCTCGGGAGCGGCTCTTCCACTATCGCGGCAAACCCTTCTGCGGAGAGATGGCGAAGACGGCGGCGCGGGCGAAGCCAGCGGAGAGTCGCCGGGGCGGCGGCGCCTGCGACGAGCCGGGGTTGCCCAGTAGACGCGCGGGCCGTTGCCTTGCCTTCCAGGAGCCGATGCTACCGGAAAGCAGGAGGTTCGTCAACGCTGGTCGGGGCGCGGCGGGGAGGTGGAGAGACGGATGATCTTGGCGGGCTCGTCGGAGGCGCGGCGAGGAGCGGAGTGGCCGATATAGGCAACGGGGCTGCCGTCGGCTTCGGCGAGCTGGTTGAGGTTCTTCAGTGCGTGGCTGATGGTGTCGCGGGTGATGGGGCCGCACTGACGATGTCCGGGGTAGATATTGCTGGCCTTGAGCCGGAGGAGGCGTTGGAGGGAGGAGCGATAGTCGGAGACGCAGGAGCCCCAGTGGACGTCCATCCATCCGATGCCGCCGTCGCAGAAGATTACGTCGCCGACGAAGAAGTCCCGGCCGAGCTGCCAGACGACGGAGTCGGCGGTGTGGCCGGGCAGGTGATGGACTTGGAGGGAGGTGTTTCCGATTTCGACGGTATCGCCGTCGTCCACCGTATAGTCCACCAGGTCGGAGGCAATCGGGGCGCTGGCCGTGCAGTGGGGAAGCTGCTCCACTGACAGTCTGTGGGCGACGACGCGGGGGGAGAGCTCGGCCCGCGCGCGGGCGAGGGCGCCGGCATGGTCGCGGTGGTGGTGGGTGATGAGGACGGCGGCGATACGCTCGGGGTCGAGGCCGTCTTGCTGGAGCTGGTCGAGCTTGGCGGGAAACTCGGGGGCGGTGCCGACGTCGATGAGCGCGTAGGCGTCGCCGCAGTCGAGCGCGTAGATGACCTCGCCGGCTGATTCCGCGCGAAACACACCTGGCCCGACTTGCATCCTCGCCCTCCCTCGCAGACCAGCACTGGTGTAACCAGAACTGGTGAGACCAGCACTGGTGGGCTGATTCGCCGCGGCGGGAGAGACCCCTCTCGCCGATTGGGGCGGTTCCCAGCCTCACCCAGGGCGGCGGAAAATGAGCCTGCGAAATACACCCCGGGGCGAACTTTCCGTCGCTTGGCCGCGTCTAATCATAGAGTCGTTTTGGGTGTTCCTTCCTGAGGCGGTGGGTTTGATCGCCACCGCAGCCTACACAAATCACGAGGGGGCCTGCGATGCGTGTTGGACAGAGGTCTCTTGCGCTTCTCGTCTTCTTGCTGGCCTTGGTGTGCTCGCGCGGGGCCGAGGCCGGGACGACGCGGCG
>CAZWRO010000143.1:0-3343 GCA_964635365.1 uncultured bacterium
CGGCGCTGGTGGCGGCGGGCATCGGGCTGCGCGTGTGGGCGGCGGGGCTGCTGGTGAAGGGCGGGGAGCTGTGCACTCAGGGACCCTACGGACTGGTGCGCCATCCACTGTATCTGGGCAGCTTCGTGGCCGCGCTGGGGTTCTGTGTGATGATGAATGTGAAGTGGGCTTGGCTGATCGTTCTGCCGTTATTCGTGATTCTGTATTGGGCGCAGGTGCGGTTGGAGGAGAGCTATCTGCGGGGAGAGTATGGGGAGGCTCACGCCGAATACGCCAAGCGGGTGCCGATGTTGGTGCCGCGACTTGGGCGAGCCGCCGGGGGAGCAGGTTCGTGGTGTCTGTCGCAAGCCTTGGCGAATCGGGAGCATCGCCACCTGCTGGTGACGACGGCGCTGGTAGGGCTGTTCTTCCTAAGGGCTCTGTGGGGGGCGAACCCGTGAAGATGGCCGTCGGGAGGCTGCTCGCGGCGATGGCCGTCAGCGCCCTCCTTCTGTGTGGCTGCGGGGGCGGCCGAGAGCAGACAGAGCTGGAACTGTGGATCGCCGACTTCAACGAAGACACGATTGAGCTGCTGAACGAGGAGCTGATCCCCACTTTCGAGGCCGCGCACCCGGGGGTGAAGGTCAACACGCAGTATATCTCGTGGGCCCATCTGGATGAGAAGCTCATGATTAGCTTTGCGGGTGGAGTCGAGCCCGATGTCTTCCAGGTGGGCGCCGAGTACGTGGGGGGCCTGGCCTATCGGGGGATGGCCGAGCCGCTGGATGAGTATGTGGAGCGGTGGGGCGCGCAGGACGATTACTTCCCGGCCTCCTGGAACACGTGTGTCTATGAGGGGCGCGTCTACGGGCTGCCGTACCTGTCGGCCCCGCGGGTGTTGATCTACCGAAAGGACCTGCTGGCCGAGGTCGGGTTCGACCGCGCCCCGGAGACCTGGGAGGAGCTGGCGGCGGCGGCGGAGCGGATGACCGTCAGGCGAGGGCCGGTGACGGAGCTGGCCGGGATGAACCTGCCGGTCTCCTGGCAGATCTTCGTGGAGTTCCTGTGGGAGAATGGGGGGCAGGTCTTCGACGAGGAGGGCCGGCGGTCGCGGCTGGACAGCCCGGAGGCGATTGAGGCGCTGCAGTTCTACGTAGATCTCTACCACGAGCACCGGGTCTGCCCGACGGCGGGGATGCCCGTAATCGGCGGCGGGGTGCCGGTGTTCGCGTCGCAGCGGGCGGCGATGGAGATCATGAACCAGTTCGCGATCTACAATGTTAGGAAGTACGCGCCGGAGCTGCTGCCGCAGGTGGGGATCGCGCCGACGCCGAGGCGAAGAGAGCGAGTGGTATCGGTCTACACCGACTGGCTGGCGATGTCGCCGCAGAGCCCCAACAAGGAGCTGGCCTGGGAGCTGATGACGTACCTGATGGAGCCGGAGAATCTGGCGGCCTACAATGCCACCCTGTTCTTCATTCCGCCGCGACGGTCGGCGGTGGAGGCGGCGGAGTTCATGCGAGAGACTCCGGAGCTGCAGGAGTTCGTCGAGTTAATGGATGAGTACGGGCGCTCGCTGCCGGCGATACCGGAGTGGTTCGAGATTCGGACCGGGCTGCAATCGGCGATCGAGGCGGCGATCTATCAGACGAAGACTCCCGAGCAGGCGCTTCGGGATTACTCCCGCGAGTTGGACGAGCTGCTGGCCGAACGGACGAGCAGAGAATGAGGACGCTGGGCAGAGCGCTGCGATATATGGTCCCCTACTGGGGCTGGCAGGTGGCGGCCTTCGCCTGCGCGCTGGTGGTGACGGCCTGCGGGTTCGTCTGGCCCGTGGTAGTCAAGTACCTGATGGACAATGTCCTCTGGCCGGGTCCGGCTACCGCCGAGGCGCGGCTGAAGACATTGCACCTCATCACTTATCTGGCGGTGGGGTCGGCCGTGCTGTCGGGCGCGTTCACGCTGGCGCGGGGGTATCTGTTCGCCCGGGTGGGGGAGGCGGCGGCGGCCGATCTGAGGCGCGACCTGTTTCATCATCTGCACCTGCTTCCGATGGCGTTCTTCGACCGACGAAAGACGGGTGGGATCATGTCGGTGGTGCAGAACGACGTGGAGGCGCTGCAGATCCTTTACTCCTCCATCCTGGTGGACGTGATCACGAACCTGCTGATGGCGGCCTTCGCCACCGCGGTTCTGGTGTGGGTGAGCCCGGGCCTGGCTCTGGTTGGGCTGCCGGTGCCGATTGCCTTCGGGGTGGCCTTGGCACTGTTTGGGCGTCCGCTGCGAAGAGCCGGAAGACAGGTGCGAGAGGACACCGGCGGCGTGCAAGAGGTGCTGCAGGAGAGCATCGTCGGGGAGAAGGAGGTGAAGCTCTACCATCGGGGGGCCGAGGAGCTGGCGAGGTTCATGGGGCGGGTGAAGCAACTGGTGCGGGCGCGCATCCGCCAGGCCGTGCTGGGGGCGGGGAATTGGTCGGTGGCTAATCTGATTGCATGGGGCGGGATGGCGGTCTTGGTGATGGTTGCCACGACGGTTTACGTGCGGAATCCGGAGGAGATGTCGCCGGGGAATCTGCTGATGTTTCTGAACGTGCTCGCCATGCTGTTCGGGCCGGCGAACATGTTCGCGAACCTATATACGCAAGTGGCGGGGGCAGTGGGGGCGGCGGACAGAATCTTCGAGTTCCTCGACGAGGCGACGGAGGTGGAGGAGAGCGGGGCCGGCGAGCTGGGTGAAGTGAAGGGGCGGGTGCGGCTGGAGGGGGTAAGCTTCCGGTACGGCGAGGAGGCGTCCGAGGTGCTGGCAGGGATCGACCTCGACGCGCGGCCGGGGGAGATTATCGCGCTGGTGGGGCCCAGCGGGGCGGGGAAGACGACCCTGGTTTCGCTGATCCCACGCCTGTACGACGTGACGGAGGGGCGGGTGCTGATCGACGATACTGAGGTGCACTCGGTGACGCTGGCCTCGCTGAGGTCGAAGATAGCGCTGGTGCCGCAAGAGACGTTTCTGTTTGGCACGACGGTTAGGGAGAACATCGGCTTCGGGCGGGAGGGGGCGAGCGACGAGGAGATCGTGGAGGCGGCGAAGGCGGCGAACGCGCACGAGTTCATCGTGGCGCTGCCGAAGGCGTATGAGACGGAGGTGGGCGAGCGCGGGGTGCGATTGTCGGTGGGGCAGAGACAGCGCGTCGCGATTGCGCGGGCGATTCTGCGCAATCCGCGCATTCTGATTCTGGACGAGGCAACGTCGGCGCAGGATTCGGAATCGGAGCGGCTCGTGCAGGAGGCGATGGGGAGGCTGATGTTCGGCCGGACGTCGTTCATCATCGCGCACCGGCTCTCGACGGTATTGCGGGCGGATCGGA
>CAZWRO010000143.1:3443-5701 GCA_964635365.1 uncultured bacterium
CGGACGTCGTTCATCATCGCGCACCGGCTCTCGACGGTATTGCGGGCGGATCGGATCGTGGTGCTGGAGGACGGTAAGATCAGCCAGGTCGGGAGCCACGCGGAGCTGCTGGCGGAGGGCGGGACTTACGCGCGGCTGCATGCGCTGCAGTTCGCGGCGGAGCCGACGGCCAAGCCGATGGCGGAGGGGGACGATGGGGAGCACTAGCAGCTCGGCCGAACGGCGAGAAACCAGGACGGCGTATCTGTTTCTGGCGCCGGGCTTGATGCTGTTCGGCCTCTTCGTCTTGATCCCGGTGGTGGCGGCGCTCTACCTGTCGTTCTGCCGGTACGATATCATCCACGCGCCGCTGTGGGTAGGGGCCGATAACTACGCCCGCATCGCGGAGGACCTGGCGAATCGCGGGGTGTTCTTCCTGTCGCTGCGGAACACCGCGCAGTATGCTATCGGGACGATCCCCCTCGGGATGGCGCTGGCGCTGGCCTTGGCGCTGCTGGTGAACGCAGGGCTGCGGGGAATCAGCATCTATCGCACCACCTACTACCTGCCGGTGGTGACGAGCCTGGTGGCGGTGTCGATGGTCTGGATGTGGCTCTACGATCCGAGCTACGGGCTGCTCAACTACGGGCTGGAGCTGATCTCGCGGGGCGCCAGCTACCTGCTGGGCAGAGAGGTGATGATACCTCCGCAGGCGTGGCTCGCCGATCCGGGGCAGGCGATGGCCGCGATTGTGATGATGTCGGTGTGGAAGGGGCTGGGGTACAACATGGTGATCTATCTGGCCGGCCTCCAGGGGATTCCCGAGCACCTGCACGAGGCGGCGATCATCGACGGGGCGAGTACCTGGCAGCGCTTCTGGTCGATCACGTGGCCGCTGCTGAAGCCGACGACGGCGTTCATTCTGGTGGTTTCGGTGATCGGCGCGTCGCAGGTGTTCGCGCAGGTGTACGTGATGACGAACGGGGGCCCGAACAACGCGACGACGACCATCGTGCACCAGATCTTCCAGAACGCGTTCAGCTTCATGCGCATGGGGTACGCGTCGGCGATGGCGTTCGTGCTGTTCGGGATTATCTTCGTGATGTCGTTGATCAACTTGCGGCTGCTGCGCGGGGGAGAGGTGGACTACGGATGAGATCCCGCCTGCTGAAGCCGACGCTCCTGCATGTCCTGCTGGCGGTGGGTGGGATAACGATGATCCTGCCGTTCTTGTGGATGGTCTCGACGTCGCTCAAACCGGAGGAGCAGATCTTTCGGTTCCCGCCGGTGTGGATTCCGAGTACGTGGGAGTGGGGGAACTACACGGAGGCGATGCAGGCGGCGAACTTCGGCCGGTACTTCATCAACACCGTGATCTACGCGGGCGCGGTTACGATGTCGAACCTGGTGCTGTGCTCGATGGCGGCCTATGCGTTTGCGCGGCTGCGGTTTCGGGGGCGGGAGGTGCTGTTTATCCTGGTCTTGGGCACGATGATGATACCGGGGCAGGTGACGATGGTGCCGGTGTTCATCATGCTGAAGCACTGGCCGCTGCTCGGCGGGAACGGCTGGCTGGGGTCGGGCGGGCACGGATTGCTGAATAGCTATCCGGGACTGGTGCTGCCGTCGGCGGTGGGGGCGTTCGGGATCTTCCTGCTGCGGCAGTTCTTCATGACGCTGCCGCGGGAGCTGGAGGACGCCGCGCGCATCGACGGCTGCTCGGAGGCGGGGATCTACTGGCGGATCATCCTGCCACTGTCGAGGCCGGCGCTGGCGACGCTGGGGATCTTCACTTTCACGGCGGCCTGGAACGAGTTCCTGTGGCCGCTGCTGATCACGAGCAAGGACTCGATGAAGACGCTTCAGGTGGGGCTGCAAGTGTTCCAGACGCAGTACACGACGAATTGGGACTTGCTGATGGCCGGCACGGTGGTGGTGACGATTCCGGTGCTGATATTGTTCCTCGCCGGCCAGCGCTACTTCACGCGGGGGATCGCGCTGAGCGGGATTAAGGGGTAGGGGGGCAGTAGGTAAGGACCAGTGAAACGCGGCGAAGCTGTGGCTGAAGCCAACGTTCAGAAGGTGAAGAGGAATCTGGGCACGTACGTGAGCAAATTCGAGGGACTCCGCCGAGAGTGGTTCTGCGGACCAGACCTGCACTTTCACGAGGAGACGATCAGAATCTGCCGGTCCCATTCCCGGCCCCTCGCGCTGCTCGAAGATGAGCAGTACTTCCAGTATCTGTACGCAACTCTGACGGCGTGGGACCTGCATTGGCC
>CAZWRO010000144.1:0-5676 GCA_964635365.1 uncultured bacterium
GTAGAGCTCAGTACTCGCCCGTCTTCACCGCCGTCTCGATCATCGCCACGTAGTTCGCCACTGTCTGGTGGGACAGCGTCGGCGTATGCGGTGAAGCGCTGGGACACAGGATGAATCCGCCGCCCGGTTTCGCCGCCCCCACGGCCTCCGTCACCAGCGCCACGACGCGCTCGGTGGGGGAGGAGTAGAGCTCGCCGATCTGTATGTTCCCCTCCAGGCAGAGCCGATCGCCGACGCTTCGCTTCGCCTCCCCGAGTTCGATATCGCCCATGGGCGGCGGCTCCAGCGGGTGCAGCACGTCCCATCCCACCTCCGCGAAGTCCTTCAGCAGGGCCTTCAGCTTGTTATGGCAGTGCACGTGCAGCAAACACTCTCGCTCATGCAGACGACGACATAGCTCCCGAAAGATCGGCAGGACGAACTCCCGATGCGTATCCGGTGAATGCATCGGGGGGGCGATCTGCTCCGACCCGTGCGTCGCCAGCACGGGCCCCACTCCGGCCTCGAGCATCTGGTTCACCGCGGCAAGCACCCGTTCCTGGAAGGCGTCCAGCATCCTGAAGAGCAGGTCGCGTCGTTCCATCCAGTAGTAGGCGAAGGTCTCCGTTCCCACCAGTTCGTGCACCACCGAGGCCGCCTGCGGGCAGTCACACATCACCAGATTGTCCGGCCACTCCTCACGTAGTCTGAAGTAATGCGACAGGTCCAGTGCCGGTGGCGCGTAGGGCACCGACAACGCCCGCTCCACATCCTCCGCCGTCTTCACGAAGTACTCCTTGACCAGCGGCAGGTACCCCCGCTTCGACTGCCAGTTGTCCTGGCTGAGATCTCCCTTCGGCGTGTGGATAATCGTGCGGTGAATCTCCCAGTCGCCGGCGTCGATTACCGTAACCTCAGCAATATCTCTCTCCGCCTCCGTGAACAGCGAAAACTCCAGCCCGGGAACACCGGCATGTGGTATCACGTCACAATGCTTCTGCACGGCTTCCATCACCGGTCTGTAGGATCGGTCACGAGTGGCCACCCACTGCGCGTCCCACAGCCGGACGCCGCGCACATTGATCGGCACCCGGTCCGGCTGCTCGCGTCGCATCGCCTTCAACACGCGTTCTCTAGAAGTCATGTCCGTGCCAATTCTCGGCCTCGAGTCAGCATCCTCGGCGCCTCCGCCCCCGACCCAACGGCTTTCGCTAGGTTAAGCGGCTCCGCAAGAACGCGATCACGCGCTCCAGTGCCTCATCGACGTCTCTACCCCTACCATAATCGAATCCATGTTCCCCACCCTCAATCGTCACTAGCTCATGGTCTAGGCCGAACTCCTCAAGCGACTTGTTCATCATCACCGACTGCTGATAGGGAACATCCGTGTCTTCATCTCCGTGCAGCAGCAGTGTGGGAGGATACCCCGGCGTGACATTTCGCACCGGGCAGAAGGGGTGGAAGAACTCCGCCTCCGACTCTGGATCGCGCCCACCTACCTCCTTAGGCCACAGTCCATGCTGCCGGCAGTAGAGATAGAACCTGTGTCTTCGCTCCGCCTGCGCCGGATCTTCCGTCCCGCAGATCACATGCTTTCCGACGGCCGCATACGCCTCGTTTTCGGGCACCATCGGTTGGCGGCAGTAGAACGGATCGGGTTCGCTGTACCAAGGCCCGATTATGTCGCCGTATCCGTACCATGAAACCAGAGCTCTCGGCCTGGGTTCGACATCGACTCCCGCCATCAGCGTCAGGTATCCGCCGGCTGAGTGCCCAACCACCGCCAGCCGCTCAGCATCTGCTCCGAACAGCCCCGGGCCTTCTTCCCGCACCCATCGGCAGGCTTCCCGAACGTCCTCGACTATCGCGGGCAGTTTCGTCTCCGGCGCTAATCGGTAGTCAATCGACACGACAGCGAATCCGGCGTCGAGATACATGTCCCGCTGCCGCGGCTGGATATCCCGCCTGCTTCCCATCATCAAAGCGCCACCGTGGATCCACACAACCACTGGCCGAGACCCTGCGCCCGACTCGTACACGTCGGCCTGTAGCTCGCAGCCCGGCCGCGTGCTATAAGTATGCGTCTTCCTGTGCCCGCCCACTTCGGCACTCCTTCCACAGACGCCCGCGTAATTCTTCGCCTCTTCCTCTCTTTCCCCCACCGGCCCCAATGGAGCCCCTCACCCGGCACTTCGGTGTTACATCCCTCAACTGTCGGCGGATAGCCAGGCGCGCACGATCCGTCAGAAACACCCGGGGAGATGAGGCAATAGTGACTGAAAGCATGACCTGGAAGGGACGGCCTCAACAGTATTCAGAACCGTCCTTAAGGAGAGGGCTATGGCACTCGTGACATGTAGGGAATGCGGGAGAAGTGTTTCCACTGAAGCACCCAGGTGTCCCCATTGCGGCTGTGATCAGCCCGCGCAAGGAGCCGCTCCAGCGCCTGGGGCGCCTCCCGGAGCTCCCACGCCCAGTGCCATGCCCGCACCCGTTTCGGCGCCCCCGGCGCCGGGCATGCCGACCGCCGGAGCGTATGGCGTTTCTCCTTATCCCTCCGGCAACGACGCGGCAATGCTGCCCCACGTGCAGGGCTGGAACCTGGCAGCGTTCTGGTTCGGTTGGCTCTGGGCCTTCTCCCATCGGCTCATTGGCTGGGGCATTGTCACACTGGTGTTCGGCCTGCTTCCCGCCATTTACCTGGGCGTGAAGGGCAACGAGCTTGCCTGGGAGCGGCGCCCGTTCCGGGATGTTGAAGATTTTCGGGCTTGCCAGCGGGTATGGCGATCCTGGGCCATCGGATTCATCATCGCAACGGTCGCCATCGCGGTGTTGGGCATTATCATCTCCGCCTTCGCCGCCGTAGCGGAGGGCATGTAGCAACCCGTCGCGAGCCGCGTGTCTCACCATGATCTAAATCACAAGTGCAGTAACCGAACCAGGTCACGCGAGGGTGAGGGCCTTCACGAGATCGGCGCGGGAGACTATGCCCACCACCTTTCCCCCCTTGACGACCGGCGCTCGATTGATCTTTCTGGCCGATAGCAGACAGGCGATCTCCTCGATCGCCTCGGTCTCCGGCACTGAAGTGACCTCGGCTGTCATGACGGACTGAACAGTGTTCTGGCTTGGCCTTCGGCGAAGGATGTCGGCCTCGGTGGCGACTCCCACCAGATGCCCGCGGTAATCCACGACCGGAACACCGCTGATGTTGTTGTCGGCGAGCAGCGTCGCCAACTCCGTCACGGACATACGTGGAGAAGCGGTGATGACCTCAGTTGTCATGATGTCTTTCGCGGTCAATCCCATCCTCAGACCCCTTCCCCATGCAGTCGTCACGACCCGGCCGTTCTGTACGAGGCGACCTTCCCCGTCGCCGGCAGGACTCCATCCAGGCGCCGACGGGAAAGGCCTCCAGTATATAGGTTCGGCAAACAGCGACGCCGGATTAGCTTGGAGAGGCCGCTCTCGAGGAGATGACATGGTGCGCGTCGCCAGGCTGTTGCAGGCGCCCGAGAGCGAAACCTGGGGGGTCTCAAGCGTGAAAGAAGGCATCTTTGCGGTGGCAATACAGGCCCCTTAGGCGTACTATTCCCCTTGACATACAGGGTTAACTCGACTAGACTTGGGTACGATACGCCCTAGGCGTAAGATTTTAGAAAGCCGTAAGGACCTCGGGGTGAGGAACACGTGTTACGTACGTCGGCCGCTCTCCGACCCAGCGCTGCTTTCGGAAAGGAGAACGGCAGATGATCTCGGGCAAGGTTAAGTGGTTTAACGACGCTAAGGGTTTCGGCTTCATTGAGACCGCAGAAGGCGACGTCTTCGTACACCATTCGGTGATCGAGGGCCAGGGATTCCGATCCCTGCGCGAAGGCCAGGATGTTGAGATCGAGGTTGGTCAGGGCGAAAAGGGCCCGCGGGCTCTCAAGGTTCGACCCCTCTAACTTGATCCAGGCTTAGACGTTGAATGAATGGGGCCTCGGCATCTGCCGAGGCCCTTTGTCTTTCCCTGTCACACTGCCTCGTCGCCGCTTACACGAGATGAGCGTTCAGGTTTGGAGTTACAAATCTGTTTACTCTTGGAGGTTGCGTAGCACCGCCCCGGAACCATTGGCTCCGTGGAGGCGCCTAGCGAGATGAAGATCACTGATAGAGAAGCGCTGCGTACGGCCGTCGATAAGGCCGTAGACGAAGTCCAGATCACAGACGTTCACACACATCTCTATAGCCCCTGCTTTGGAGACTTGTTGCTGTGGGGAGTCGACGAGCTCATCACGTACCACTATCTGGTGGCGGAGACGTTTCGCCACACCGACGTCTCTTACAAGGCCTTCTGGGCGATGTCCAGACGCGGCCAGGCAGACCTTATCTGGAAGCACTTATTCGACGAGAACTCCCCCTACAGTGAGTCCTGCCGTGGGGTCCTCACCACCCTTCAGCAACTGGGGCTGCCGGTGGGGAATCGCGATTTGAACGCCTACCGCGCCTTCTTTGACGCGAAGAGCGCCGAGGAATATGTTGAGCAGGTCTTCACCCTCGCCCGCGTCAAGGAAGTCGTCATGACCAACGACCCATTCCTGGAGGCCGAACGAGCAATTTGGTTCGAGGCTTATCAGCCCGACCCGCGCTTCCGCGCGGCCCTCCGCTTGGACGAATTGCTCAACGGCTGGTCGCGTTCATGCCGGCTGCTGAGGGAGTGGGGGTACTCGACGGAGGAGCAGATCAGCGGTCGCACTGTGGCGGAGGTGCGACGCTTCCTCACCGAATGGGTCGGCCGTATGGACGCCGTCTATCTCGCCGCCTCGCTGCCCCCGACCTTCGCTTTCCCGGAGGATTCACCGCGCGGCCGGCTGATAGCGGAATGCGTGCTGCCTGTCTGTCAGGAGCTCAACCTTCCCTTCGCCATGATGATCGGCGTCAAGAAGCTGGTGAACGCAGATCTGAGAGCAGGCGGGGACTCCGTCGGCAAGGCCAACATCGACGTCGTCGAGTATCTATGCTCTGAGTTCCCGAGGAACAAGTTCCTGGTGACGATGCTGGCGCGGGAAAACCAGCACGAGCTGTGTGTGGCCGCTCGCAAGTTTCGCAACCTGCTGGTGTTCGGATGCTGGTGGTTCCTCAACAACCCCAGTCTGGTGGAGGAGATCACTCGTATGCGTTTCGAGCTGCTGGGCACGAGCGTCGTCCCCCAGCATTCGGATGCGCGAGTTCTCGATCAGCTCATCTACAAGTGGCACCATTCCCGTAAGGCCATTGGCAATGTGCTCTACGACAAGTACGCCGACTTGATGGCCACGGGATGGCTTCCACGGGAAGCCGAGATCCAGCGGGACGTCGAGAACCTGTTCGGCGGGACCTTCTGGAAGTTCCTCAAGAGGAAGATGTGAACTGGTCGCTGTCAGCCTCACCGCCTTTTCCATCCGCGCGAACAGTCCAGCTCTCCTTTCCCGCCTGAAGTAGGCGCGACCATACAAACGTCCGATGTGCGCGCATAGGCCCCGTCTGGAGAGATCTGGCGGGGTCTTTGCGCGGCCGCCCATTGATTCCCGGCTTCGAATCCAGGCGCAGGCCCTGGCTTGTCCCATATGCGTCTCAGGGCGCGAAGTGGCAAGTTTTGCGCAAGCAATGGTGTGGAGCCTTGAATGGCGATACGATACAATAGCGGATGGTGATCAGGCTGGTCTGTCCTCGGGG
>CAZWRO010000145.1:0-3427 GCA_964635365.1 uncultured bacterium
GGCGCGACGGCGCTGACCTCCCACACCTGTCGGCCCAGCCACCACCCCCAGATGCGGGTCCCTCCCACAAGCTCCAGGTGGGCCCCGCTTTCGGCGGTGAACCGGACGTCTCCCCAGTTCCTCTCCGTCGACGGCACCGCCGCCGCCTCCTCGGTGTGGGAATTGTTGACGGTAGTGATCTGAGGGGACAGCACGACGTAGTAAGGTACCGAATCAGCGCCCTCGTTCGTCAGCCGGGCGCGAATCTCGTCCCGGTAGAATCGGTAGAGGATGGTGTAGGTTCCGTCCGTCGCCTCGACCGCCCCCGGAGCGAGCACCCTCACGGTGTCGAGTCGGCGCGGCCCCTCGGAGTAAAAAAAGGTGCCCAGCGAGACCGCGACGCGAGCGTCCACCATCTCTGACTCGCCGACCACGATTGAGTGGAGGTTGCCATCGGTGCCGACGGTGGCGCGATAGCTGCGAGCCTGCACGAACAGGCTCCCGTCCGGCTGTTCGGCCACCACGGGCGTGCTCGTACTCGCCCCTTCGCTTCGTGCCGGGCCCACCCCCGCGCCCATTCCCTCCTGCGCCGCCAACGACCAGAGGAGAAGCGCGAGAATCGGCCGCAACCTGCCCATCGCTCCTCGCTTCACAGATCTGCGGTTTCCCGCTCCCGGTCCAAGATGATTGGCACTCCACTATCACCGACACCCGCGGAGGTCGAAAGTCGCGGACTTCCGTGCTACGGAGCCGGCCAGCGCTGGGGCAAGAAGTGCTCCCGAAACTGCTGCGAGGCGAAACGGTCGGTCATCCCGGCCAGGTAGTCGCACACCGCCCGCGCCAGATGCTTCCCCCCATCTGCGGCCGCCTCAATGCCCCCGGGCACCTCGTCGGGCCGTGCCATGTAGTGCTGGAAAAGCGTGTCGATCACGTGCTCCACGCGTTTCGCCTGGGCGTTCGCGCTCCCCTGATAGACGCGATCGAACAGGAAGTCCTTAAGTCGATTGGTGGCTGTGAGGATGTCGCTTCCCATCACCACCTTCGCTTTCCCCTGACTGTGCGAAACCACATCCGTCACCATCGCCGCGATCCGCTGCGCATGAGTATCGCCCAGCACCGCAATGCACTCGCTCGGCAGGGAATCGGGTGTGAGCAAGCCGGCCCGCAGCGCATCGTCGATGTCGTGATTCACGTAGGCGATGCGATCCGCGTACACCACGACCCATCCCTCGAGCGTCTCGGGGCCGACGTCGGCGCCTTTGGGGAGGTCCTCCATCCCCTTGCTGTGCGTGCCGATGCCGTTCCTCACCTCCCAGGTGAGGTTCAGCCCCCGGCCGTCCTTTTCGAGCACTTCGACCACGCGCACGCTCTGCTCCGCATGGTGGAAGCGGGCCGAAGGATCGAATCGGCGATAGGCCTTTTCGAGCGCCCCTTCCCCGGCGTGGCCGAACGGCGTGTGCCCCAGATCGTGCCCCAGCGCGATCGCCTCTGTAAGGTCCTCGTTTAGCCTCAAAGCGCGGGCAATCGTGCGCGCAATCTGCGCCACCTCCAGCGTGTGAGTCAGTCGGTTGCGGAAGTGGTCGGCCTCGGGAGCGATGAAAACCTGCGTCTTGTGGCTGAGGCGGCGGAAGGCCTTGGAGTGGATGATCCGGTCGCGGTCTCGCTGGAAGACGGTCCGAATCGGACACGGGTCCTCGGCGCGCTCCCGGCCCCGGCTCTCCGCACTCCTCGTCGCGTAAGGCGCCAGCGTCTCCGTCTCCAGTCGCTCTCGTTCCTCTCTTGGGGTCGGCATAAGCGGCGCCTCGGGTCAGGCCTGCACGACGAGGGAGAAGTCGGCGATGCGACGGAAGAGCTGCGACAACTGCCAGCACATCGCCAGGCGATTGCGGCGCAAAGTTTCATCTCTAGCCATCACCAGCACGTCGTCGAAGTAGCGGTCGATGGGCTCCCGGAGCTTCTCGGCGATGAGCGCGAACAGCTTCGCCAAGGGTTGCCCTTCCGACTCCGCCAGAACATTCTGGTACGCTTCCCACAGCTCTCGTTCGGCCTCTTCCGCAAAGAGCGAGACCTCCACTTCACCACCTGCGAAGTCCTTCGCGATGTTGATGGGGCGAGTGCAGGCGACCACGGTCGGCAAGAAGTCTTCCCTTGCGGACAGCAATTGCAGGGCTGAGGCGCGCCTCTCGGCCTCACCTATCTCGTCCGTTCCGACCGCCAGCGCGGCCTCCACCAAGTCATATCTTATCCGTTGCTCTTCGCGCAAGTATGTCTCCAGGCGCTGTCGTATGAACGCCATGACATCTTCGGTGATCTCCCCCACGCTTCTTGCCGGCTTGACCTGCTCACCGAGGGCCTGGAGCGCGGCCTTGACCAAGCCGCCGATGGAGAAGTCCCGCGGCAAGGCTAGCGCGATTGACACCACCCCGCCGGCCTCCCGCCGCAGGCCGAAGGGATCGGCCGATCCTGTTGGCTGGATGCCTGCGGCGAACAATGAGCTGATCGTATCCACTTTGTCGGCCAAGGCCAGCAGTCGACCCAACAAGGTCTCCGGTATCTCGTCCCCGGCGAACCGCGGGCGATAGTGTTCGCCCACGGCCTGCGCCACCTCCGCGGGCTCGCCGGAGGCGGCTGCGTACTCCCCCCCAATCACTCCCTGGAGATTCGACAGCTCCACGACCATCTGCGTTGTGAGATCGGCCTTGCACAGCCGCGCCGCGCGGTCTAGAGCATTTCTTTGGCCCTTCCCCAGACCCATCTGCTCCGCCACCTGCTGTGCAGCCGCCGCGGCCACTGCGCGCACCCGCGCGACCTTATCGTACATCGTCCCCAGCTTCTCCTGAAACACCACGCCCTTCAGATCCTCGACTCGGCTTTCCAGCGTTCTCTTGCGATCTTCGTCGTAGAAGTACTTGGCGTCGATGAGCTTCGCGCGCAGCACGCTCTCCCAGCCCTTGAGCACCGCGTCGAGGTGCTCCTCCCCGCCGTCGCGCACAGCGACGAACTTGGGCAGCAGCTCGCCCTTTTCGCTTTCCAGTGGGAAGTAACTCTGGACGTGCTGCATTTCCTCAATCAGCACCGGCCTGGGCAGCCGGAGGAAGTCAGCATCGAACTGCCCGCAGGCCGTCGTCGGATACTCGACAAGAAACGTCGTGTCGTTCAGCAGGCCGCCGTCGACAACGCGCGCGCCTTCCCTTTCCGCGGCCGACAGCACGCTCTTCTCCACCGCGAGGCGTCGCTCATCAGGATTCACCAGCACCTTATGCGATCGCAGCGCCGCCTCGTATTCCGCCGCCAGCGCCACGGAGTGCATCCCGTCATCCAGCACCGGATGCCCTCGGGTCAGGCGACCGCTCTTCAGCCCTTCCAGTTCGAACTCCACCACCTCGCCATCCACCAGCGCCAGCAGCCACCGGATCGGCCGGCCGAACCGCAGCTTCCCCGTTCCCCA
>CAZWRO010000145.1:3527-5664 GCA_964635365.1 uncultured bacterium
AAGCGCCGGCGGGAAGAAGCGCGGCGGAATCTCTTCCGTTCCTATTTCGAGCACAAAGCGCGACATGGCCTAACAGTAGCTCCCAGGCTTGCTGCGTGAATAACAGTGGACCATGAGCATACCACATTGGCGACCGCCACGACAAGGAAGGCCCCTACTCGCCTACGATATCCTAACCATCCCTTGGTTTGTCGAGTTCGCTGCTCATAATCGAGGCCGCCGCGCGATGATTCGGGAAGGCGGCCATCACGATCAGACTCACCCCGATCAGCGCGCACCCCGCCATCACCCTCACGGCCGGCGCCTCGCCCAGCGCCAGGTACACCCAAACCGGATTCAGCATCGGCTCCAGCAGCACGATCAGCGACGCTTCCACCGCGCGCGTCCTCGCCAGTCCGAGCTGGAAGCAGTGGTAGGCAAGTCCGAGTTGCCCCAGCCCCATCACGGCCAGCAGCCCGAGTTCCCGCGCGCCGGTAGGAAGATCGATACCCGAGGCGACACACACCGGCAGCAGAATGGCCGCCGTGCCCAGGTTCACCCACAGAAAAATGGCGGCCGGAGGCACGTCGTCCAAGGTCTTCAGCAAGATGATAAAGGAGCCGAAGGCGAGGCCGCTCACCAGGCCGAGCATTACCGACTGCTGGTGCTCTCTTCCGGCGCCCCCGGTAACGATCAGCGCGACGGCTATCGCCGTCAGCACGACCGCACTGCTCTCCACCGGCCGCAGCTTCTGCCGCTGGATCAGCACTGCCCACAGGGCGACCACCGCAGGAGCGATGTACTGGAGCCAGATCCCCTGCGCCGCCGTCCCCAGCTGCATCG
The DNA here is from genome assembly GCA_964635365.1 of uncultured bacterium. GTDB lineage: Bacteria > Armatimonadota > Hebobacteria > Hebobacterales > Hebobacteraceae > CAZWRO01. The sequence goes on from CAZWRO010000145.1 coordinate 4,350, forward strand.
AGCCCATGAGCGCGCTGACCAGGACCGTGTAGAGCAGAATTGCTGCTAGGAGCTTCGAGGGCTTCGGCCGCGGCCGCCTGATCCCGGGCAGAAAGAGCATGGCGGCGAACACGGAACGCAGGCCGGCAATCGCCAGCCAGTGCACAGACGGCATGCTCTTGAGGATGACGCCGCTGGTGCTCCACAGCACCCCGGCCGCCACCAGCAGCAGAAGGGAACTCGCTCGTGTCGACATCCTGGGAACCCGTCTCCGTTCGCGTGCGAGTCGGAAACGCAGCCGGCTCATCCGCCGCCGGCCGCGCCCCCCTGTCTTCGGCGCCGGCAACCGCCGACCTCTCCTCCCCGAGCTTCACACACCCACGCCGCGTAGGAGCGACATTCTTGTCGCGACCCGTCACCCATCGCCAAATCGGCACAGGAATATGCCTCTACGCGCGCGCCGACGCCCGCCGGCCGTTCCCCGTTTCTCGTTGGGCGGGAGCTTGCTCCTGCCCGGACCACCAAGTCCTCACCCTCCTCCCCACCTCCTGACCCACGCGCCCAACCCTCCGCCACCCCGGCTGTCATCCTGAGCAAAGCGAAGGATCCCGCCTTTCCTCCCGCTTGCGTGTTCGCGTTGCTTCGGCCGTTGCCGTTTCCCGTGGGGCAGGCCTGTCCTGAGCTTGTCGAAGGGAGCCTTGGGCCCCGTAGCCTTGGCGGAGGCGCCTTGCCTCCTGCCACGAAGATCGGTAGAATGGGAGTACGATGGCTCGAAAGAGGGGGCAACCAAAACCACCTGACCGCAAGCGCCTGAAGGAGCTATTCCGCGAGAAGCTCCGGGGAGTGGTGGCGCGGATGCCCACGCCCTCGCTGTACACGACGACCAACGTGGTCTCCGGTGCGGCGCTCCTGGCACTTGCCGCTGTCTACCCCTACCCAGACGCAGCCGCGCTAGGCACGATCGGGCTTGGAGCCATCGGCAGTCTCTGGGCGCAGGCTCTCACGAGCGGTCGGAAGCCGGACGCGACGACCGGGCTTCCTCCGGAACTCATCGACAAGGTCCTGGAGAACGACCAGCCACGGCACGAGCTGGCCCAGTTCCTGGAGCACTACGATCTCGAATCCGTCGTGATCGACGAGCTTGGCGAGGATGCCCTGAAGCAGGTCAAGGCCGCGCTCGTCGACGCCCTCGACGAGTACGGCGCTGCTAAGCGCGAAGACCTCCGGCCGATTGAGGAAGGTGTGGGGGAACTCCTCGACCGAGTGACACCAAAACCACCCTCCCCCCTCCCCCTCTTCTCCCTCCCCTACGCCCGCAACCCCGACTTCACCGCCC
>CAZWRO010000146.1:0-5632 GCA_964635365.1 uncultured bacterium
GATAAGACGGCACGAGCCTACAGCAGGCTGGTGACAACTATTCCGCGATTGTTTCTCTGTAGGACATTATGAAATTATCGTGGGGACACGACATTAACATGAAAACCCGCCGCACATCGGCAGGAGGCAGAACCTCTCCGGCGAATCTCCAGCAATCGCCAATTCAGGTGCGTCGCACCGTAATGAGTGGCAAGAGGGAGGTAACGATGAAAGTCCCAGTCGTAGATCGGGATCTTTGCACCGGCTGTGGCGCATGTGTCGACGTTTGCCCCGCCGTGTTCGAGATGGGCGATGACGACGTAGCGGTCGCGAAGAATCCCTCGGGGGCCGAGGAGAGCGCAATTCAAGAGGCCATCGACAGCTGTCCGGCGGAAGCCATCAGCTGGAACGAGAAGTAACGCAGACGTCCGGGATTTGCGCGAACTGGCGGCCCTGCCGACGTTCGGCGGGGCCGCTCATTTCTCAGCGCTCCTGGCGCGACAGCGTTCGCTCAATCCGCGCACAGGCCTTGCGCGCGCAGAGGCGCACCAGTCCCACAGTCGTGGAGTCGTCGAACACCGTCATCAACAGCCCGTGCTCCCCGGCCAGGTTCACGTGCACGTGCTCCTGTCGGCCCTGATGAAACAGGACGCTGAACTCCGGCTCTCCGATCAATCGGGCTATTTCGCGCGCCGAGGCGAACGCCCCCGCGGCCAGCGCCGCCAGCGAAGTCGTATCCAGCGAATCCAAGTAGCCCTGGGCCGCCAGCATACTTCCGTCATCGCGGGAGATCAGCAACACGCAGCGCGCCCTCGAGTCCCGCAACATGGCCGCCAGAGTGCGCTCGAACTCCGCGCCGTCCTTCTCCGTTATCACAAGGTCCATCGTCTGTGTCATCATTATCCTCAAATGCGCTCTAGCTAGTCTAGGTCAGGTTCCACGACCGCGCTCACGGCCTTCTCGATCGCCGCCGCCGCCTTGCTCATCTCCACCGATAGCAGGCCCACATTCGCCTCCGACTCGGCCATCACCAGCAAGAAGCCCATGCTGAGCGGCCGCACCAGAAAGCGGAACTCCTCTGTCTCCAACACGGCCATCTCCAACTCGCCCTGGTTCAGCCGATCCAGCACTTCGCACGTTATCTCCCCCAACTCTGCCCCGGCCGCCGCCAGCGTCTCCCGGTCGTGATGAGATTGGAGCCGCACCAGCAGCGGAAGCCCGTCATCGGTGCAGACCATCGCGCCCAACACCCCAGGCCCGCTCGTGAGCGCCTCCAGTGGTGCATCGAGACTCGTCTCCTCCAGCTTCACTCGCTCACTCATCGGGCTGCTCTCCGCCCCGCGCTGGGCTGCTGAGGCTCGCCAGAGCGTCCTCGATCTCCGCGTCCAGCGTGCCGGCACGCGCCTCCGGCTTCAACGATGCCACCAGCGTCAAGTCGCCCAGCGACAGGCAGCGCACCCCGCCCTTCCGGCCCTGCACCAAGGCCGCCCGCAGCTTGCCCGCGCCCAGTCGCACCATCCACTCTCTCGCCCTTCGCACCAGCTCCACCGCCATCGCCGTGCCCGCCTGCGGGTCTCCCGACGAGGCCAGGCCTCCGGCCAGCGCCAGCCCGTCCGCGTTGGCCAAAATTGCTCCCTCCACCGACGGACAATCACACACCGCCGCCACCACTTCCTCCAACCTATCGGCCGACAGCCAGGAGGGGCGCCGGCTCGGGCGCCACGACCCGATCGAAACCTCCTCCGTCTTCCCCCCGGTCGTCTTCCCCCCACTGTCCGCGCGCGCTCCAGCCATCAGCGCGTAGGCCTCCGGCGACTCCGGATTCAACAGCAGCGCCGCCTCCGACTCCGACGCGGCCCGCTCCGTATCGCCTCGTTCCAGGCACAGCTCCCCCACTCGCAGGTGAGCGCGCGGATGCCCCGGATCCAATCGCAGCGCCTCCCGCCATTCCTGCTCGGCCTTCTCCGGCAGCTTCCGATCGCGGAAGATCTCCCCCATCACCACGTGCCCGGTGGCGTAATGGGGATGACGCAGCAAACCGCGAGCACACACCGCCGCCGCCTCGGAAAGACTCCCACGTCGCCGCAGCTCGTCGGCGAACTCCGCGAAACGAAGCGAACCCGGATCCCGGCTCAGTATCCTGCGGTACCGCTCCACTGCTGCTTGGCGGTCATCGGCGACCTCCAATTCAGTCACATAACCCTCCCGGCGCCCGGCAAACCAAGGAGGCAAAGAAAACCTAGGTCCACCTCGCGCGCGGCGTCCACGCGAAGTTTCGCCTCCAAGTGACTGATTCACCGCGGGCGTCCCCAAATCTGTCCGCGGTGATGCGACGCGCTTGCCGGCAATTCCAAGGGGTATATTCCATATGGGGGGGCGCGTCCCGATTGACTCGCCACCCGGCACGAATTGCGGCCCCTGCGGCTCACCACGTGCCTCCCGCAGGAAGCTCCCCTCCGGGCCCTCCGCCGCCTGGAAGGAGGCCGCCCGTCAAGGCCCGGAGATCTTCCTGCGCGTCTTTGAAGATTGCCCCCTCTCCTGTGGTATGACATCTACAGAGGCCTTCTATTTCCTGGTCGCCTCAGGACCCGGTCGCCATACGCCGCCGCCGCGGGCGCCCCGGGGACGACATACCTCCGCGTTGGAGGGAGACATCATGAAGCTCCGCAAGAAAGATCTCGCGAAGATCGTCGGCTTCTCCGCGGCCCTGGTAATGCTAGCCGTCGGCATCGTCGTCACCTGTGCCGAACAGTCGGCAACTCCACAGCCGCCCGCTGCCGAAGCCGCCGTCGCCGAGACGCCTCCAACCCTCGCCGCCGACCAGCCGTCTGAGCCGGCGGCCGAGCCGGCGGTCGAAGCGGCCCCCGAGCCGGAGTCGCCCGAACCGGCGGCCGAGCCCGCCCCGCCGCCCGTGCCCGCGCAGACGGCAGCGGCCTCCGCTCCGCGGCCCGCCCCGCGGCCGGCCCCCGCCCGCGCGGTCCCCGCGGCGTCCCTGCCGCCCTTCATGCTGCCTTCCACCGACGGGGGCGGAACCGCAACCCGACCTCTGGGCCCGGCGCCCGGAGTGCTCTGGCTATCCGGAGTCATCCAAGGAGACCCCACCGTCGCCGTCCTTCGTCGCGGCGAGAATCGCTATCATGTCTGCGAAGGCGACCTCATCGAGGGGCGCTATCGCGTTATCTCTATCTCGAACAACACCGCCGTCTTACAGCGCGGATCGACTCGCCAAACCCTTCGCGTCGGACAGTACTGAGCCTCCCTCGTACCTGGTAATGCAAAGCGCCAGCGGGCAATGCCCGCTGGCGCTTGAGTATTCGACCAGGCGACGTGCTAGCTCGAAGGGGTCTCACTCGCGGCCGCCGGTGCTCGTCTTCGTCCTGCATCCAGACGCTGGCGGAGCCAGTCGGGACCTGCGCCCAGCCCTGTCATCAGAGCCACTCCGAACCCGAAGATGCCGACCGTAATCATCACCAGCGTGCCGACCACTGGGATCGCGACGGCTATCGCAACCATCGCCACTCCCAGCAAGATCGACCAGTAGTCGCTCGCCTCGGGCCTTCCGAGCAGCACGGCCGCCGCTCTCCCCAGGCTAAGCCACACGCTGGCCGAGCCCAGGACGGCGAGCAGCCACGGCAGGAGGGCGGCGAGCAGCACGGCCGCTCCCACTACCGGAATCAGCACCAGCCCAATCACCGTGATCGCCAGCACCACGCAGGTGATGATCGCGACCACCACCAGTATCAGCAACGCCGGCAGCGTCAGTAGGCCTCCAACCACTCCGTGCACGGCGGCCCGACCCGGATCGGCCGGCAGTGCGCGGGCCATGGTATTCAGCCGCTTCGGGACAATCAGCAGCGCCACCAGAGCGACGAAGCCCCAGATCAGCAGGTTCTGGACCAAGTCCCCCAGCCTGCGGAACGGGCCGTAGCGGAAGGGCGACCACTCAACGGCCCGCCGGAGTCCACCAAATCGGCCGCTGAAGCCTTCTCCGGCCATCCAAGGCAACACGCCGATCTCGATCACCTGTCCCGCGATCACGCCGTTCCCCTCTCGCTCGACTTGACCGCCCATCGAGACCGCGTCTCCATCCACGGTCCCACCGGGACGAACGCGCACCGATCCACCGATAGCCACCGCGTCTCCCGTCACCCGTCCTCTCACATCGACGCTTCCACCAACCGCAACCGCGTCGCCGCGCACTTGGGTGCTCGGGGGAACACTCACGCTGCCGCCGAGGTTCACCATGTCGCCGCGGCGCTCCGCGTAACGTCCCGACTGCTCAATTACGGCTACGGCCGGCACGAGATCCTTCACCAGCTCGATGGGACCGACGGCCAGACCTCCTTCCGCTTCCACGTCCAACACGCGGATCGCAATCACGTTGTCCTCGCCGAACTTCAGCACGTGCGGCGCGATCAGGTATTCGCGAGTCTGGTCCCACACGTCTCCGTGCGGCCCATCGGTGGCGCCGACAAGATGGCCGTTGATGTAGGTCCAGTCGTTATCCCAGATCTGGCCGATCCGCAGGCCCACTCGGGATTGCTCCCAATCAGCCGGAACCGTGAAGTGCCTGCGGTACCACCCATAGCCATTGTAGCCGCGGTTGGCCCGATCGTCCGGGTAGTTGGGATTCGCCATCACGATCCCTTGCTGCTCCCAGTTCCCGGGCACGTGCAGGCGGCCCCAGGCCGAATCATCGAAGTCAGGCGCCTGCCAGCCACCACCAAACTGTCCGACTTCCTCCGGGTCAATGGCGAACTTCCATACCCCGGAGAGGTCCAGGACGCTGCTGTACATCGTCGCTCCGGAGGCCAGCGCCTCACTGCTGCTTACGCTGACCGCTGCCGCCGACGACGCGGGCGGCACGAGGCACACAGCCATCAGGCCCAGCACGGCCATCAGAGCAGCCACTCCCGACCATCGTGTCCTCAGAGCCTTGCCCGTCTCGTTCGGCCTCATAACCTGAGCTTTCATCTCAGAATCCTCCTTATATCCGCCCCACCAGGCGCTCCTCCGCCTGCCTCCGACTCCAACGAGCAACCAGAACAATGGCGGCTATCATCCCTATCTCCGCGAGCGCATACAGCCCGACCAGCGGCGCACTCTCCAAACCCGCCGACTCCATCGCCTTCAACAGCTCCGGTCCCGCGCTCAACAGAGGTCGCACCAAGTCGATCAGAACCCCGAGCCAAACGCCCACCGCCGACACCGCATTCTTCATCCATAGAACCGTCGCCGTCTGCGCCGAGGCCGCGCTCGGCTGCAGCAGCGGCAGCGCATATTGCACTCCCGTCAACACCGCCACGCAGGCCGCGCCCAGCACTCCCAGCCTCCGCCACCCGAGCCTCAATAGGCGGGCCCCTGACGGCGCCGGCAGCTCGGCCGCCCGCTGCGATATCGCCCGAGCCAGTTCCACGCTCGGCTCCGCAAGCGGCGCCGCCGACAGCGCCGCCGCGACCTTCCCGATCTGAACCAGCTCGGCCGCGCAGCTCGGGCACTGTTCGAGGTGACTCGCCACCAGCTTTTGCCGTTGCATCACCAGCGTTCCCTCGAAGTACTCTTCAAGCAGGTCTTTCACCTGAGAGCAGTTCATTGCCGTTCTCCTCACAGCTCGCCCACCCGCGCGCGAACCGCCTTGCGTCCGCGGAACAAC
>CAZWRO010000147.1:0-5618 GCA_964635365.1 uncultured bacterium
CCTCCTCAGGCCGGCTTGAGTTGACTCACTCCGGTTTCCGCGTGAGGCCTGCGGCAGAGCCTGACGCCCTCCAATCGGGCGATAGCTATCTCTGCCAAATACAGCGTCCGGCACCCCGGCTCCAGGTGCCCCATGTACGTCTGCTCTTTGATCGAAATACAAGTGTGCAGATGAGGAACGTGGTCGGCGATAAGGCCGTCGATGCTCAGCAGCTCGATCGGCCCCTCGTATTCGACGAACGCGTTCTCCGATGGATAGCCCGTATGCGTGATGTGGTGCAGCCGGGCCCGTTCGAGCGTTCCAATGCCGGAGAGCACCACTCCGGTGTGTATGTCCTTCTCCTTCGCCACCGCCGCTATCGATTCGAGGACATCCTCTCCTCGATCCAGGCGCAGAGAAATTACCTCCGCGATACGTCCTCCCTCGAACACCTCCATGGCAATCCTCCCGCGGCGCTACCGCACCGAATCATCCGGCGGCCTTCCGACCGCCTCGTACCACCTGCGACGCGCCCGCTTATCTAGCTCGAGCTCTCCCCTGGCCAGTCCCGCCACCTCGGCCGCAATCTCCTGCGGCACCACGATCACCCCGTCGTCGTCCGCCACCACCATGTCGCCCGGCGCCACCTGCACGCCCCCGCAGTTGACCTTCTGGTTGAGCGACTCGAACTCCAACCTCCCGATCACCGTGGTGCGCGCCCGCCACCGCGCCCACACCGCGCACTCCTGAAGCGCCACCTCTCCGGTGTCGCGACACCCGCCCTCGATCGCCACCCCGGTCACCCCCTTCGACACCGCGTTCAGCCCCACGCTCGACCCCCAGAACCCCACTTCCAGCCCGCTCAGATCCAGCACCAGGAAGTCGCCGGGACGAACGCAATCCAGGAACGGATAGGGGCACTTCTCCTCATACCACTGCCCGGAGTACTCCGCATAGTCCTCCGCGGACATTGGTGGCACGATCTCCGCTGTCGGGACATACCGCGCAGTAACCGCCCGCCCCGCGGCCCACGCGCCGGGCCACAGGGACTTGATGGAAGAGTCTACCAGCCCAACGTCGCGACGGCACGCGGCATCCATCCCGTCGGAAACGTCGGCCACCCGCAGGCCTTGATAGAAATTCAGGATTTCGTCGGTGGATTCGCGCATGATGCCCTCCGGCCCGTCTGTAGGCTGGGAGGGCATCTTCGCCGATACGCATATGCGACCCTGCACCTGGCGTCAACCGCGGAAGACAGGCCGTGCGATCCTAACTCGTGCGAACCAAGGCCAGAATGACGGCCGCCACCACCACCAACACGACGCCCAGGCCCATCCATATCTTGCCAAGCCCGGACTTCGCCTGCGCCTTCCCCAGCAATGCGCCGCACTCTTTGCACTTGAATCGCGTGTATGGGTTAACCACCCCGCACTTCGGACACTTCGCACCCACAAGCTCCGGCTGCCGGCGCACTCGTTCCCACCGATTCGTGGACTTGCTGCCCATCTTCACCGGCATGATTGCATTGCACGCGCGGCACCGCGTCGATCCCTCTTCGTTTGCCGTGTTACACTTGCGACAGACTGCCATCTCTGCAGATCCTCCTCGATCTTGCTGCGCTCAGGCCATTCACTTGCGCGCACGCGCTCACAGCAAGGGGTAGGCTCAACGCTCGTGGCACAGCTGGCCCGCTGCTACCAGAGTTGTCCGACGCGCCGAGTGCGTTACCACCTAAACGAATACCCCGCGCTTGGGGGGCCCAAACTGCACCCGCATTTCGCCTCCGGCCCCGCGATCCCTCTCTTCCTGCGCCAAACCACACTCCCATTTTTCCTGCGCCAAACCACACCCCAAGGTGTCAAAGGTAATGGTGCGGCCGCGACGAACGTCACCGCAGAGGTCGTCACAAGGAGCCGTCAGTATGTTACGCCATTTCTCTTCCACAATCTGCCTGGCGCTGCTGGGCCTTGCCGCGCTGTGCCTCCCCGCCCGTCACAGCGCCGCCTCCGAACTCATCTGTCCGCGGGTCCCCGCCGCGCCCATCCTGGACGGCCGCCTCGACGACTGGCAGCCGCTGCCCGGGGCCGCCGTCAACACCCAAGAGGCCTGGCAGAACGCCGCCGCCGCCTTCGCCGAATATGGCGGCCCGCAGGACCTCTCGGCCGAGATACGGATCGCCTGGGACAACTCCGCCCTCTACCTCGCACTCGACATCCGAGACGATGTCCTCGTGCGCGTGCGCTCCGCCTCCGACATCGGCACCCGCGGCGACAGTGTCGTGATCTCACTCGCCGACGCCGGCGGCGCCGATCCCAACCAATTCGCAATCGTCCTCTTGCGAACAGCCTCCCTCGTGTGGCGCGCTCAGCCCAGCGCTCGCGCCGGTGAGATAAGGACGATCAATCGCGCCGTCCTCGCCTCGCCTCTGGAAGCCGGCACCCAACTTACCTACGAGCTGGCCGTGCCCTGGTCGGAGCTAACCCCAATGCGCCCCCTCCCGGGAACCGAGTTCACCCTCACGATCTCGGTCTGCGACGACGATGGCGCGGGCCTCGAGGGCTGCCTCGAAAGCCCGATCTCCGTAACTCTCTCGACCGGCGGGGTCACCTCCATCATCCCGCCCGTCCAGCCGCCTCCACCCACAGCCCTGCTGCCGACCTTCTCCTCTCCCGACGTGGCCAGGTTCGACCGCCGCTGCTTCACGCTCCACGATCGAGACGCCTTCCTCTTCGCCGGTGAAGTCGACTACGCGCGGCTTCCCCGCGGCGACTGGCCCGCCCGGCTCGCCCTACTCAAGGCCGCCGGCCTCAATACCGTCACCGTCGTCGCCCCCTGGCCGTACCACCAGCCCTCCTCCGGTCGCATCGACCTCGCGCGCCTCAGAGACTTCCTTGACCTCTGCGCCCGGAGCGGCCTCTGGGTCCAGCTCAACATCGGTCCCTATGCCGGCCAGAGCCGGGAGGCCGGCGGCGTCCCCGGATGGGTTCTCGCCCTCGCCTCCGAGCAAGAAGAACGCAATGCCGTTCAGAGCTGGTATCGCGCGCTGCTCCCGTTGGTCGCCGAATACCAGCTCACCGCCGGCGGCCCCGTCGTCGCCCTCATCTCCCGGCCGCTCCCGAACGCGGCCGGCACGGTCGATGCCCAGGCCCTCCACGACGCGCTCGCGGTCCTGCAGTCAGCTCCCGTCGAAGTCCCCCTCCTCACAGCGAACCTACCGGCCGCCCGCGACAACGCCCAACGCCCCCTCGCCAACCTCCTCGACACCCTCAGCTTCTATCAACCTCCCACTATCCCCGAGATGCTGCAGGCGCTTCAGGCCCTCGCCGCCGCCGAAAACGGCCCGCTCGTCATCTCCGCCGCTTCCCTTGATGGCAGCTCAGACCAAGCCGCGCGCCGAAGCGCCACCAGTCTCCGGGCCGCCCTGGCGCAAGGCGTTACCTCCATCACCCTCTCCGATTTCGCCCCCGCCCTCGACGCCGCGGCCTGCCGCGCTCCTCAGCAGTCCCGCGACAACGCCCTGGTCGATCCCGCCGGCGTGCCTTCCGCGGCCTATACCGAGGCGCGACTCCTCGGCCGGTTCCTCGCCCACTTCGGCCCCCGTCTCGCCCGCGCCACCCCCATCCGCGCTCTAACCTCCTCCGACGATCCCGACGTGCAGGTCGCCACGCGGCTGACCGCCGACGTCGGATTCATCTTCCTCTGGGACGAGCAGGGCCGCGCAGCTCATCACGTCCGGCTCACCTACACCGACCCCGACACCCAGACCGCCATCCCCATCCCGGACGCCGGGTCCATCGCCCCCCCCCCCGGCGGCGCCAAGATACTCGTCACCGGACTGCCCCTCGACCACGGTCTGTTGCGCTACACGACCTCCGAAATCGCCGGCCTCCACCGCCTGGGCAACCGCACCTTTCTCATCCTCTACGGTGACCCCGACACCGCCGGAGAGATAGCTCTCCAGTGGCCCGGCCCACCCCTCGTCGTGGGAGATGTCCTGCGCCAGCGTTGGGACTCCGAGACCAGCACCCTCTTCCTCGACTACCACCACGCCCAGGAAGACCGCTACCTCCTCGTGGACGACCTGCTCATCGCCATCCTCTCTCGCGCCCGCGCCGCGCAGGCCATCGAGATACCGGGCGACTCGGGGGCCGTGACCCTGAGCGCCGGCGCCCGCGTCGCCGCGGCATCGCTGGACTCCTCCCGCCTGTTGGCCGAGGTCTACTGTCCGGCCGGCCTCACCCGCCTCACCGCCGCCCTCCCCGCCGCGCCCACCTCCGTGACCATCGACGGTCAGCCGGTCGAATTCACCCTTTCCACGCCCGCTCGCGTGCTCACCCTCGACCTATCCACCACGTCTTTCGAGCAAGCGCGCAGACCCAGTTCCGTTTGGGACCGGCTCGGATCCGCGGTCCTCGGCGGGCCTCCCAAGCTCTCCGCCGAGTTCGACCGCGCCTGGTTCATGCCCGATCAGCAGGCCCCCCAGGGCGCCTGGCGGACGGTCGGGTCGCTCAACCGCCCCCCCGAAGCGCTGGGCCTGTCCACCGGCGGCTTCGCCAAGCTCCGCGCCCGCTTCGACCCAAGCGCCTCCCACCTCATCTCACTGCGCGGGTCCACCGACCCCGCCCTCGTCTTCCTGAATGGTCAATTCGTGCCCGAACTCTCAGGAACCGCCTCCCAACGACGGGCCGATGTCGGCGCGCGGCTCGTGCCCGGCGAAAACCAAATCGACATCGTTCTACATATCCTGCCCAGGGGCTACGGCCTCAGCGGGCTGCGCGGCCGGCCGAAGCAGCTCCCCGAAGTCGCCCTCCTCACCGACGACGGTTCCCGCCTCCTTGACGAGTGGGAAATATCCGACGGCCTCGCCGGAGAAGCGGTTGGCTGGCAGAACCCCGAGCTCGACCTCGCGCGCTGGCACTTCCTTCGCTTCGGCCCCTGGCGCGCGGGCGGAGGCGACCTGGCCGAGGCCAACGGAGTCGGCTGGTACCGCCTCCCGTTCGGGCTGCCCAGCCCCGAGGCCTGGCACATCCCCTATCGGATGCGCGTCACCCTCACCGGCAGCGCCGCCCTCTACCTGAACGGCGTCCACCTTGCCACCTGCTGCGGAGACGGCGCCTACGACCTGCCCCTCCCGGCCGCCCTGCTAAACGACGGAGAGCAAAACCTCCTCGCCGCGGCCGTCTACGGCCCATCCCCCAACACGGGCCTGGAGCGCATCGAAGTGGCCGCCGACCAAGACCACATGACTCAGCGCCGCGCCCTGGAGGTCCGTTTCTAACCCAGCGCCACCGATCTTGACAAGCCTCACCGGCGTGATAGACTTAACCTGAACAGGAGCGGAAATAGCTCAGTTGGTAGAGCAACAGCTTCCCAAGCTGTGGGTCGCGGGTTCGATTCCCGTTTTCCGCTCCAGATTCTATCTAGGCGGCGTAGCCAAGTGGTAAGGCAGAGGTCTGCAAAACCTTTATCCGCCGGTTCGACTCCGGCCGCCGCCTCCACCCCCCACACCGCCCTTCGCCCATGAGGGTTCCCGCGTCGCCGCATCCCTCGCGCTTTTTGGGATTCCGCGACTTCGGAGCAGACCCTATACACACCCGCGGCCGCGAACCCGGGACCGTCAACTGAGGGGGTGCGGGTGT
>CAZWRO010000148.1:0-5590 GCA_964635365.1 uncultured bacterium
ATATCCCGACCGCCTTGCCGGTGACCGGCCTGCACCATGCCCTTGTGCATCAAGATCGCGTTGGCGCCCCCGGCGACCACCTTGGCCACGGTATCGCGCATATCCTCAAGGCCGGGGATCGGGCCAATCGTCGTGCCATGATCCATCGGCACCACGATCGTGCGCCGGGTGTCGCGGTTGATGATGCGCTCGATTCGAATCTGCTTGCCGATCATGCTAGGCGCCTCCTTCACACCGACCGTAGTCTTTCCTAAGTCTCACAAGTGGCATTTCGACGCCCCGCCGACGCGCGCCTTGCGCGGGCCGGCGTTCCTCGCGACTTGGGCAGGTTCGCCTGTCGTCGGCGCCGAATCATCTCGTCCATCTGAGCCGCGGAGGCCCCATTGTGAAGTACGGCGACTTCGACCTGGAGCATCGAGAGTACGTTATCACGCGCCCCGATACTCCGGAGCCCTGGCGGAACTACCTGGGGCACTCCTCTTACCGGGCAATCGTCAGCAATACCGGGGGGGGATACAGCTACGACGGAGACGCCAGCCTGAAGCGCGTGCTCCGCGAGCGACCGCGGGGATTGCCGGACGACCGCCCCGGTCGCTACATTTACCTCCGCGATCGCGACACGGCGGAGTTCTGGTCTCCGACCTGGCAGCCCGTGATGAAAGACCTCGATCAGTACCAGTGCCGCCACGGCCTGGGGTACACCACCATTCAGTCGCGCCGCGATGATATCTCCGCCGAGATCACCTACCTCGTACCTATTGACGAGCACCTCGAACTCTGGATGCTCTCGCTCCGCAACGAGTCGCCGCGCCCGCGAGCTGTTGACCTGTTCACCTATGCCGAGTTCTGCCTGTGGGGTGTCATGAAGGACTTGCTGAACCAGCAAGCGTCGAAGTATGTGGGTGCAGTGCGCTTTGAAGACGGAGTCATCTTCCACGAGACACGAAGCGACAGCGGCCCGCCCAAGGGCGAGGAGATCTTCGTCCTGCACCGCGCCTACTTCGGGTGCGGGAGGCCCGTGGAGAGCTTCGACGTCCAGCGGGCGGAGTTCATTGGGCCGTACCGGGACGAAAGCGGCCCGCTCGCGGTGGAGCGAGGCCGTTGCTCGGGCCGGCAGTACCACGGCTACGACCCGGTGGCCTGCCTGCACCTAGCGCTCGACCTTGCGCCGGGGCAGGAGGAGCAGATCGTCTTCGTGCTGGGTGTGGATGATGAAGGGACCGAGTGGAAGCGCAAGCTCTCGCACTACGCCGACCCCGATAACGCGCAGGCCGCCCTCGACGAGGTGAAGACCCACTGGGGAAAGCTTCTGGGGAAGCTTTCGGTGGAGACCGGCGACGTCGGGATGAACGCCGTCCTCAACGCGTGGAACCCATATCAGACCGTGAACACGTTCCTGACCCCTCGCGGCTACCGCGATACGAGCCAAGATATGCTGGGCCTCATGCACCTGCTGCCCGACGACGCGCGCGCACGCCTTCGCGTTCTCCTGGCGCACGAGTTCCAAAGCGGGACGACTACCCACGACTACGCGGTCGACGTTGATTACGCGGCCATCGCGGGCGGCTCCTATATCTTCGGCGATGGCGAGATCGGATATGCCTCGGAGGGCGGAGAGACGCTCGAGGAGAAGCTCGGCACGCCCTCCTCCGACTGCTCCCTTTGGGTCATCCCCGCCGTGTGCCGGTATCTCAAAGAAACCGGTGACTTCGGGCTACTCGGGGAGCAGGTCGCCTTCTTCGACGGCGGGCAATCCGATGTCTTGGACCACATCGGTCGTATCCTGGACTATAGCTGGGGCAACCGAGGTCTGCACGGCCTGCCTCTCATACGCCTGATGGACTGGAACGATAGCCTCAACCTGCCCGCGGGATCGGTAAGCGTGTGGAACGGAATGCTTTTCGTATGGGCCGCCCGCGAGCTGGCTGAGCTGCTGCGCCGTCCGGAAGTCGGCGGCGAGGCCTCCTCAGTGGAGGCTCGCGCAGACGAAATGGCGGAAGCCATCAATCGTCACGCCTGGGATGGCCGGTGGTACGTGCGCGCCTTCTTCCCCGACGGGGAGCCCGTCGGCGCGTCGGCTTGTGAGGAGAACCAGATCGACCACATGCCTCAATCGTGGTCGGTGATGACAGGCCTGGCCCCGCCTGACAGGGCGCTCCAGGCGATGGACGCGGTGCACGAACGCCTCTCCACGCCCTATGGCCTGGCCCTGCTGGACCCCCCTTACACCCGCTATCAGCCGCGCTTTGGGGCCATCAGTGTCGTTCCTCCGAGCCTTAAGGAGAATGGCGGCATCTTCAACCACCCGATCAACTGGGCGATTATTGCCGAGTGCCTCCTGGGCCGGGGGGAGCGGGCCTGGGAGTACTATCACGCCATGCTGCCGAGCACCAAGAACGAAATCGCCGACCTCCACCAGATGGAGCCGTACATCTTCAGCCAATTCGTCGCCGGGCCGTATCATCCGCTCCACGGTCGCGCCGGTCGCTCCTGGATGACCGGCACCGCGGCCTGGGCGCTGGTCGCGGCAAGCCAGTACATCCTCGGTATCCGGCCGGACTACGACGGACTGAACATCGACCCCTGCATTCCGCCCAGCTGGCCCGGCTTCAAGGTCAAGCGAATGTTCCGAGGCGCCACGTACAACATTGAGGTTGACAATGCAGCAGGGGTCTGCCGAGGGGTGCGCGAAGTGTTGCTGGGCGGGCGTCCGACGGGGTCGGGCCGAATTCCGGTAGCCGCCCCCGGGGCGAGTCACGAAGTGCGTGTCATCATGGGGCCCAGCAAGTGAAGAAGAGCGGATCAGACGAACCGGTCGTTGGCGAGCGCACTGTTGCCAACCGTATCTACCAGGCGGACTCTCGCCACCTCGACATGATCGAGGACGAGGTGGTGGACTTGGTAATCTGCTCCCCCCCTTACAACGTTGGCAAGAAGTACAAGAACCACAATGATGCGCTGCCGCTGGAGGACTACCTCAAGCTGCTGCGAGATGTCTGGGTTGAGTGTCGTCGCGTGTTGCGTCCGGGTGGCCGAATCTGCGTGAATGTGGCCGGCGTCGACCGCCAGCCCTATCTCCCGCTGCAGTCCTACATCACGCAGCAGTTGATCGAGCTGGGCTTCCTGATGCGGGGGGAAGTGATCTGGGACAAGGCCGCCTCCGTCGGTGTCTCGACGGCCTGGGGGAGTTGGCGAAGCCCCAGCAACCCGACGCTGCGCGACGTGCATGAGTACATCATGGTCTTCTGCAAGGAGCAGTTTCGGCTGCTTGCCTCCCGAAGCCTTGGCGAAGGGGGGGAGCAGACCAAGGGGGAGACCGATCTTACCAGCGAGGAGTTCACCGCCCTCACCCGCAGCACTTGGACCTTCCCCACGGAGTCGGCCAACAAGGTCGGCCACCCGGCCCCCTTCCCCGTCGAGCTGCCGCGGCGACTCATCAAGCTCTACTCATGGCCAGGCGCGCTGGTTCTCGATCCCTTCTGCGGCTCCGGCTCGACCTGTGTCGCCGCCGCCCAGCTCGACCGCCTATGGATCGGGGCCGACGTCGATCCAACCTATGTTGAGCTGGCTCGGCGACGCGTGGCGGAGGAGGGTGAGGCGGCTGAGCTAGACTAGCTCTTCCTCGGTTGCCACCTGGATGCGATCCTCCTCGATCATGGTGCGTATCGTCCCCAGGATCTTCTCCTGCGCCCCCTCCACCTCTCGTCTCGGAGTCGGCCCCAGGGTTTCGATCTCGTCCTTCAGGTCGGAAGCGACATTCTCCGATAGGCTGCTGCAGCAGACGCCGAGCAGCTCTTCTGAGGCCCCGCGCAAAGCGCGCGCCAGGTCCTTCAGGTCCACCTCTCGCAGCGCGATCTGCCGCGCTCGGTCATCCAACCATTTCAGGTCTTCCATACTGCTGAATATGCCTTGGGACACTTCGCGGGCGATCTCCGGCGAGTGCTCTTCCATGTACTCGGGCGCAGAGCGCTCAGTCGCTCTGTCGCACTGGCGCAGGATCTCCACCACCTTGCGCGAACCACCGCCGGGAGCGTCGGTCGAGATTGCCAGATCCGGGCTCTTCTCGACGTCGGTCACCATCTGCGACACTTTCTCTAAGATCGCGGCGGCCGCTTCCGGCGCCGGCGCATTGCCCTCGGCCAGATGGAGCAGACCTTCTTGCCCCGTCTCGTTCGGGAGCTGGGAAAGCACTCGGGCGGCCACCCCCGGCCGCAAGGAAGATAGGACCACGGCCGCGATGCGAGGACTCTCAACCTTCAGCACGTGGGCCAAGGCCTCGACCTCCGAATCCTGAAGCGAAGCCAGCTTGGAGGCGGCGGCTGCGCCCGGGCTCTGCTGCAGCACTCGCAGTGCCTGCTCTGACCCGAGGCTTCGGCCCAACAGTTGCTCCGCGAACTGCAGAGGCCCGGTCGCGCGGCGGCTTCCCGTGACCAGCGCGTCGAGCGCTTCCGCCGTCAACTCCTCGCGCTTGCCGGGTGACATGCGCTCGATCTCGGCAAATCCGGCAACCAGCGCCTCCGCCTCTGTCGGCGACAGCAGCTTCACCATCTCGCCGGCCGTGCGGATCCCCAGCTTCTGCAGGGCCGCCGCGGCCCTGACGCCTCCGAGTGAGCGCGGTTGAGTGCTGGTCAAGTGTTGCTCCTTCGCGGCGAACGTCCACTACAAGCGGTCGCGGTCCCGCCCGCCGACCGAACGGCGAGTGCGAGCAAGTATGGGTCCTGGTCTAACGTATCAACCCCCGTCGCATCGCTTCCGACACCAGCTCACGGGTGGTCTTCACGCCGAGTCTTCGGATGGCGTTCGTCCTGTGGGACTCGAGAGTTCGCCTGCTCAGGCCCAAGGCTCTCGCGATCTGCTTGCTGCTCTGCCCCTCTGCCACCAGTTCGACCACCTGTTGCTGGCGAGCAGTCAGAACGCGTTCGGCCGGGCGCCCTTCCGGCTCCCTCCGAGCGCGTGCATCTGATCTTTCCCTCTCTGCCATCGCGATCAGTTGTCCTCGCGCGTCACCGGGCGGAAGAGCCCCCGCCAACGAGGCCAACAGGCCCGTAATCCCTGCCGCGGGTGGCAGCACTGAGACCCCCTCGGGCAGTCTCCGCGCGGCCTTTTCGGGCAGATCGCCCGGGCAGGGAAGTCCGACCAGTCTGCTCCCGGCGGCCTCTTGCGCAGCTCTGGAGAGAGCGGCGATACTGGCCCCCAGGTCGCAAACCGCCACGTCAGGTTCGTACCGCCTGATGGCCGCCAGGCCGTGCGCGACACTGCCGGCCTCGGCAACTACTTCCAGAGAATCAATACTTGCGAGATAGCTGCGAAGGAGATCTCGACACACCGCGGACCCGATGACGAGGACCATCGCGGCACGGCCTTCGGTAAACTTCGGGCTCCGGCCCGCGTAGTCTGCCATCGGTTTCCGCCGCTTGCCTCTTGCCCCCGGGCCTGTCGCTGAACAGCGACTTCCCGGAAGCGCGCATGGAGGCTTCCTTGCCATCGTGTGCAGCGCCCCTGACGCCCACTGGTCGGCTCACTGTGGGATCGTCTTCCTTACTGGTTACCATATCGAAACAGGGGCGGCTTTGCTCAACGCGGAAAGATA
>CAZWRO010000149.1:0-5533 GCA_964635365.1 uncultured bacterium
TCCTTCGTGGAACAGGTCCTGGGCTACAGCAGAGAAGAGGCAAGAAGAGAGGCCTCCCGCTGCTTGGAGTGCAAGCTCTGCGAAGATGCCTGCCCTGCGCACTTGAAGATCTCCGATTACATCAGGGCAATCTATGAAGACAGACCCGACGAAGCACTCAGGAAGATCTTCGAAGACAACCCAATCCCGGCAATATGTGGGCGGATCTGCATGAGGCACTGCGAGACTGCGTGCTCGCTGAGCATTAGGGGGGAACCGCTCGCCATACGGTGGCTCAAGCGCTATGCCTCCGACAGCATTGCAGACTACAGGGAGGCTTTGGGGCTGGAACCCGCGCCTCGCACCGGGAAGACGGTGGCGGTAGTAGGAGCGGGGCCGTCCGGCCTGTCGGTGGCCTACTTCCTTGCCCTCAAGGGGCACAAGGTGGTGGTCTTCGACGCTTTGCCCGGCGGCGGCGGTATGATGCGGATAGGGCCTCCTGAGTACAGACTGCCCATCGAGAGCGTTGACAAGGATGTGGGCTACATAGCATCGCTCGGAGGGGAGTTCCAGTTCAACACGAAAGTTGGCACGGAGGTTCAGTTCGAGGATCTGCTCAGCGACTACGACGCGGTGTACCTGGGGATAGGCACCACCAGCAGCCGCTCGACCAGGGTGAAGAACGCCGAGAAGTGCCACCTGGCCCTCGATTTCCTCCAGCGCAACAAGATCGGCGAGCCCGTTGAGGTCGGCAAGCGGATCATTGTGATAGGCGGCGGAAACGTCGCGATGGACGTCGCCCGCGAGGCCCTCCGACTCCAGTACATCCAGCACCCCGGAGAAGAGACGAAGACCATAACGATCTCTCTCGAGGACTGGGAGGAGATGCCGGCCACCGAGGACGAGATCGAAGAGGCCAAGGGGGAGGGCGTAGAATTCCACCCGGCTTGGGGGCCCAAGGAGGTTGTCCTGGACGACAGCGGTGGGGTGAAGGGCCTCGCATGTAAGAAGGTGAAGTCCGTCTTCGACGAAGATGGCAGATTCAGTCCCAGCTTCTACGAGGACCAGGTGATGTTCCTCGAGGGCGATATGATCATCGAGGCCATCGGCCAAGGCCCCGATTTCTCGTTCATTCCGGAGGCGATGATGGAGAACCTAGAGTTCACGGAGAGGCGGAAGGTCAAGGTTGATGAAGATGGGCGAACGACCTTGCCGAAGGTCTTTGCCGGGGGCGACATCGTGAATGTAAACCTGGACGCCGTCACTGCGATTGCCGATGCAAAGGTGGCGGCGGAGGGCATAGATAGACTGCTTTCCTCCGAATCCTGAGTTGTCCCCCCGAAGAATGCTATCCAGACTGTCCTGACGGCTTCGGTTCGTCGCGGCTCTCCTGGTATCCTCGCGCGCGCTGTCTCTATAAGACGCACGGGCATAGGCGCGCACGGTGCCGGGTGAGTAGCTGCGGTAGGACCGCACGTACTCCAGGAAGCGCGGGACGGCATCCGCGAAGCTGATGGGATCGGTTGGCGGTGCGGCTTGGTTCTGCTGCTCTGCAACGGTGCTCATGTCGTGCCTCCTTGGGGCAGGATTCAGGCACGACATGAATCACTCTGACCGCCCAACAAGTCGAGGCCTTTGTTGGGGCATTATGCGCCACTGGACGCGTTAGTACGGTTACGCGCTCATCGAATTTGCCCCCTAGATTCGCCCAGGAGGGCCAGAGAGACTGGAGTGGGCCGGTAAGCCGAGGTCGCGATTGAGTGGTAGCGGAAAGGTGGCGGTTTGGTAGCGCTTTTCGAGGCTCAAGCGCCGTTCGTGGCCGTCTTGAGGATGAATGCGGATCCGAGCGAACAGGACTGTAGGCCCCAGGCTGGCACACAAGGCGCTTCCCATGTCTCCGAGATCCGTCGGTGCGAGCCCGCGCACGGTGGCGGTTTGGTGGCGGATCGGTAGCGCTTCGGTGGCGCTTGGACCGACCCGAGAGTAGCGCATCGGTAGCGGATCGGTGGCGGCCGACAGCCCGAAGCGGGCAGGTTTGTGTCTCAGGATCCCCTGGTGCGGTCAATCAGGACGGTCGCACACTTGCCCGACAAAGACCCGCGGTCTCATGCCGGCAAGATGCCGCATCACCCCAGCGCTAGCTGCTCCCAACGGAACGGATCAGGGTGGTTTCAGCGTCGGTTGACCGCTACACTCAGTAGCACCGCCCTCATTACCAGACAGATCGAAGTCCCAGCGGCTTCCACGTGGGTTCACCCTCCAGGGAAATGGAGTGCCCGCGATACAGCAGAGAGTCCGTCAGAGCAAGGCTAGGACGGTTCTACGGCGAAGTGACCACTTCAGGGGTACCGGCTCGGGACCTACTCAGGTACGGATTCCCTCCGGGGCAGAGTGAACCAGAACGTGCTTCCTCTGCCCTCCTCGCTGTCCACTCCAACCTGGCCGCCATGGGCCTCGACGGCGAGCTTGCAGAACGCAAGGCCGAGCCCCGTAGAGTACCTCTGCTGCTTGGCAGGATCTTCGACTTGACTGAACTTCTCGAAGATCCTCTCCCGGTACTCGGGTGGGATCCCTGGACCCGTGTCCTGCACGCGGACGCGCGCTGCATCCGCGCTAGGTTCGATGCTCACAGTGACCCGACCATCGTCTGGCGTGAACTTCAGCGCATTGCCCAGCAGGTTCTGGAACACCCGGGCGATGAGCTCGGCGTCGGCCATGACCGTCACCGGCTCGTCGCTTCCACTCAGTACGAGTTGTCGGTCGCCCTTGAGGGGCTCCACCTTGGCGAGGGCCTCTCTCGCAATCGTGAGCAGATCACACTGGGTCGGGTTGAGGGTCATCTCTCCGGCTTCCATCTTATTCACGTCCAGAAGCGAACTCACCATCTCCACAAGGTCTTCGGTGGAAGCGAGTGCCGTCTGAACGAACTCCCGTCCCTGATCTGACAGGCTCTCTCCTTCAAGCGTCTCCAGCGTTCGCAGGAACCCGTAGATGGCCGTTAGCGGCGTTCGCATGTCATGCACTACCATGTGCACAAGGTTATCCCGAAGCTCCTCGAGCTTGTGAAGCTGTTCGTTGCTTTCCCGCAGCGTCTGCTCGAAGCGTTTAGACTCCGTGACGTCGCGCGCGGCGGCGAACACGCCCTGCAGCCTCCTATCCCGGTCGTACAAGACGATCGCATTGTAGGACACGACCGTCTCCTTGCCGTCCCTGGCGCGCGCGGTCAGCTCGTAGTTGGTGACTCTGCCTTCGGCCAGCGCCTGTTTGATGCTCGCCTCGGCCCGCTCCGGATCGGTGAAGTGGTTCTTGAACGGAGCGCCGATCAGCTCGTCGCGCGTGCAACCGGTGAGTGCCACCATCTGCTGGTTGACATCGGTAATGATCCCTTGGGAATCGGTGGTCATAATCGCGTCTATGCTGGATTCGATGAGAGAGCGCGTATAGAACTGCTGGTCGCGCAGGCGTTGATCAAGTTTCTTCTGCTCTGCTTCGACCCGCTTGCGCGCGGTATTGTCGGTGCCGATCAACAGATAGCCGATGATTGCATCTTGAGCGTCGCGCAGCGCCGTGACCGACACGACCGCCGGAAAGCGGCTGCCGTCCTTGCGGATGTAGGTCAGCTCGTAGATGTCCTCGATCCCACGTGAGGCCTTGAAGACCAAGGCCTCGAAGCCCGGCGTGATCGGGGTTCCGAGTTCGAAGCTCAAGGCTTTGGCACGCGCGATCACTTCCCGCGGATCGGAGATCTCGGCTGGGGTGATCTTATTCACCACATCGGCGGCCACGTAGCCCAGCATGCGCTCGGCGCCGACATTGAATAGCTGAATGACGCCCTTCTTGTCGGTGGCGATAATCGAGAAGTTGGCGCTATTCAGAATGGCGGTCTGCAGGGCTCCTGTTACGAGCGCCCCTTTGCCTTCAGGGATGCGCTGGCGACGGAGGGCATCCTGCAACTGGTCCGGGGTGATGAGGCCCGCCTCGATCAGTATTTCTCCCAACTGTCTGGTCTCTGGTTGCATAGGGCAAGAACCCGCGCTGTCCAGAAACTTATCTGGGCTGCCAAGATGCTCGTCCAGCCCCTCTCGTGGCATTCTCTCCCCTCGTGCATTCCCCTGCGCTGAGAGGCAGTGTGTGAGCCCCGGCGCGGATTGGGTTCGGGTCCTCCGGCGGCCTACTCTGGGGTCAGGTTCTCTGCGTCCTCGGGTGGCTGGTACTCGAAGCGGTCGGCGGGGATGGTGGGGTCGGCGGCCGGCTCCTTCATGACTTCCTCGGTGCGAAGCGAGGCTTCACCCCGCCTGATCTCGGTGACGACTTTGTGGATCAGTCCGTCCGTCTCGCCGACATAGAGGGACTGGGTGCCGGCGGGGGCCTCGGCGGACTCATCCTGTGCAATTTGCCTGACGGTTCCCTGGAGCACTTGCATGGGCTGGTCGGCGAGGGCCTCGCCCTCGGCGACCGCCACGTCATCGAGTGCCCCGAGGGGGTCGCTGCCGGCGAGCAGGAGTAACTCGTCGAGCCCCATGGCGTCGGCGTGGTGATCGCGCACGAAGGCCGCGAGATTCTCGGGCGGGTCATCCTCGACGTAGCCGCCCTGCGCGGAGGAGTACACAATCAGGCGATTGCCGTTGCAGGCGATGACGATGGTGTCGTCGCCGGTCATCTGGTAGAAGATCCGGTTGGGCCGACGGAAGAAGAGCTCGGTCTGATAGACGGTGGTCTCCTGCCCCTCGGCATCGGAG
Organism: uncultured bacterium; assembly: GCA_964635365.1. Lineage (GTDB taxonomy): Bacteria > Armatimonadota > Hebobacteria > Hebobacterales > Hebobacteraceae > CAZWRO01. The sequence continues at coordinate 4,719 of CAZWRO010000149.1, forward strand.
ACGGTCTTGGTGATCTGGGTGCGCTCCGAGAAGCTGTCCAGGTCAGCATAGCGGTCTGCCAGGGTCACGAGGGCCTCTTCAGCAGGCGAAGCGGGGGTGGATCGCTCGCGCTCGGGCTCCGTTGCCTTCTGGCCGCATCCGGCGAGGGCCAGCACGAGTGCAGCTACCGCAAGGCCAGCGACGAGGCGGGTGAGTGAGCCAGCATGGCTACGTGAGCCCATTTTCGCCTCCTGTTGGGCACCGGTCGCGCCCGGGAAGATGATTGGGCATCAGTCTCCGCGCGGCGGCTGCCGACAGCGGGGGGCCGTGGCGCGAGAGACTTTGGACCTTTGAATGCCCTGTCTGGTATACTATATCTGGGGATATTTGAAAAGACCCCGGAGGAAAAAGATGGCCAGGAAGATCGCGCTGCTGGTCGTGGCTGGGCTCTTGAGTTTGGGCGGCGGTTCGGCGATGGCCGCCGACCTGAGCGATCTCGCATCGTCCGTACTGAAGACCGCGGTGGTGGGAGCAGTGGTCACCGCGGCGGCCGGCCCGATGAATGATGCGATCGATCGGGTGTCCGGAACGGACACCATGCCCGCCGGCACGGACACGAAGGTGGTGCCCGTACTGAGCTTCGGACGGAAGGCCTACGTGGGCGCGGCCCAGGTGTCGGGAGCGGCGAACCTGGTGGAGCGGGCGAGGGCCGTGCTGCAGTTCGAGACGGAGTTCGACCAGGGGAGGTATCGGATCAAGGTGCTGTCTCCGGTGGACTCCTTGAACCCGCTGGAGTTCGGCCGGGTGCAGGGGCTCGGGATTACGGGCCTGGCCGA
>CAZWRO010000150.1:0-5531 GCA_964635365.1 uncultured bacterium
GTATCTCGATCACTCATCCCATGCGCCTTCCGAGAATCCGTTCCACCTCACCCCGTGATCGCTCGAGCGCCGGCCGAAGGGACGGCCTCGGCGCCATTCCCGAAGAGCCACCGTGAGAATAGCCTGATGGCAGATCGAGCTGGCCCCCGGCAGCACCGGCACGGCCGGTTCCAAACTCAAGCCAAGGGGCCTTCTCCATATCGCTCCCGACAACACCCTCCCAATCCCCTTGAGCATTCCGTTCCGAGACAGCCTTTATTGAGAGCCTGAAATCCCGAGTGGCAACGGCCGGGGCCTCTCCTGGGGCGGAGGCCACATAGGTCTGGCTGGTTCCCGGAACCCGATAGACGCGGCCGCTCCGACTTCCCGAGAGTCCTTTCACCCACTCCCGCTTCACCGCGTTGGCGGCTGCGAACGTGCGAATCCGCGCCTGCTTATCCAGCTCCCGAGTTACCTCTCCGAGGTAGCTGGTCAGCTTCACAACTCCGCCTGCACCAAAGGCAGTGATATCTGGCATCTCTATGTCCGCTCCACAGCCTGCGAGATAAGCACGGTACTCATCCGCTTCTGCGTCTCGACCTCTGGCGGCTCGATGGCCCGGTAGTTCCGCCCGTCAATCACGAACCGCGTATTGGCGATATCAACCGTCAACTCACCCCGAAAGAAGAGCCGCTCCACCCGCTGCGTATGCCCGCGCTGGGCCAGCACCATCGCGTACTGCGCGGACACCGGCGCCCGCCGACACCAGCGCGTCTCAGTCGTTGCCCACTCCGAGACCGTGCTCCCAAATGTGCCACTGGCCGCGGTCCGCGTCTGGATCGTCACCCTATCTCGGTAGGAGCCAGCTTCCATCATGTCCCCGGCATCTTCCTGTGCGGCGCCCACAGTTGCTCCGCCAACGGCGGCGCGCCGTAGGTCGTCGAGCCAAGTCCACTGATCGCCTCGGCCCCGATCCCGTCCTGCCGCTGCTCGTACATCCAGGCGATGGTCCGCAGCACGCCCTCTCTCACCGCCTCGGGAATGTCGACCTGGGTCCGTCGCGCACGAACCGAGAGCGTTGACGTAACCTCATTCGCGGTCACCGGCTCCTTGCGGCCGGTCCGCCAGGTCAGACTCACTTCCGCTCCGCTCTGCGTCGCGGTGACGTTCAGCGCCCCGTACATCTCGTCGTTGATGATCGCGGTCAGATTTGCGGCCGTCTCCGTGTCGTCCGCGCCGATGGCGAAGTCCTGAAGCACAACATCCTGGGTGCGTGTGGCTGGCGCCACCGTGGCCAGGCGAAACGTCATGCCGTCAACGCCGACCGAGTCGCCCACCGCGGCATCTACGACGAAGATCACGGCACGCAGTACCTCAAACGAATTGTTTAGGAAGTCGTCTGCCCGCTGCTTGGCCGACGCGATGAAAGCTACCAAGAGATCATCGTCGGCCGTATGCTCGACGCGTAGGAAAGCCTTGACCGCAGCCAGCTCCCCCGCCGCGCCGCTGCCGTCGCCGATACAGAGGTCGAGCCTATCAACGCACGCGCCCATCAGCCTGCCTTTCCAGCCGTCTCGCGACGATGCGCTTCCATCTCCTCGCGCGACCCGAAGCTCGGCCCGCGGCCATCCCGGTAGGTCATCACTACGCCGGGCTTGAGCTCCCGGGGACCCGCCGCCTGCTGCGTTTCCTCCGGCTCAATCTGTTGGGTTTCCCGGGGGACTCCGCCGTCTTCCTCAACCAGTTCCACCAAACGGCGGCGCAGAAGGTCGTCAGCCACGGATGCCCTTATCTCCACCACGCTACCAGGCCCACCCCTACCAGCCAGCCTCCGCAGTAGCCGTACTGTCACCATCTTGCCCTCCATCTTCGCGGTTCGGACCGCGTCTCCGGGTCGGGGCGCCATCCGCTCCCGCTCCCGCCACTCCTCGCCGATCCCAATCAACTGCGCCTCGAGCGCATCGATCTGCGCGGTCGGCTCCAATTCCGCTGATCGCAGTAGCGCCGCCGCCGATACCTCCGCGTATGCATCCTCGTCATCAAGCGCCCTGATCGCCCCTACCCACTGGTCCGGGTGGTATCTGTCACAGAACGTCCCCGCCTCCCCCAGCGATTCCACCAGGCCGGGCGTCGGATGCGCAATCGTCGGGATCCCACTCGCCGCGGCTTCGATACCGATCCTCCCGTAGCTCTCCGTCCACCAACGCATTCCCGGCGTGCCGAGGTCCTGGCTCGGCATGAGAATCAGTCTGGCTCGCTTGTAGATCGCCCGCGGGTCAAGGCAATGCTCCATGATTTCCGCGTTCGGGGGTAGCGGTTTCGGCACAATCTGTCCGCCCCATCCGCCCTTCACGCCGAGGAACTTGTGCTCTGGCATCTGCCGCGCCAACTCCCAGAACAACTTCCCTCCCTTCTCTTCGCAGATGTTCACCAGTACGATGCAGTCACCCGTCTCCTCGACGCGGTAGTCGGATGGCTCGATGATTGGGTAGAGCACTATAGCGTTGTCGCTGCGCCCCTTCGTTTCAGCCGCCTCGCGGACCCACTGCGCGTTGTAGATGGCAAGCTGCACCTGCTTCGCTTTGTACAGATCGAGTTGTCCTTCATCGTGAATCAGGTGCGCCAAGGGCTTGTTGTATGCTCGGCACAGGGACAATGCCTCCGTGGTAGCCTCCCCCTGCGTAATCACTATGTCTGCCTCTTGATACCGCCGGCGCTTCGCCGAGGGGAGGGGCGCAGAGAAAACGTCTGTGATCCCGAAGCAGCACGCGCCGTGCGAGCGGGTTGGCTCCAGTGCTCCCCGCTGAAGCATAAGCCCGATGCTATGGCCGCGCTTGCGCAACTTCTCCAGCGTCAAGCACATAGTCACCACGCCGCCGCCCCAGCCCCAGCCAAGGTGGTACATATGTCCGAGAATCCTCACGGCAGTCTCCTCCTCAGAATTGCCATCCCGTATCGAAGCTCATAGGTGTACCGTTTCGTCGCCAGCAACTTCTCCCGAATCGCCCGCGCTACGCCCCACACTTCGCTCGTCGCATCGTGGAAGGCCATGACGCCGTCCAATGCAACTCGCGGCGCCCAGATATCGATGTCCCGACATACACCCTTGTAACTGTGGTCGGAATCCACGAAGAGAAGTCCCACCTCGCCGTCGATCTCGCGCGCTGCCAACGCCGTGTCGGCCGCCACGGGTAGGACCTGGCCGACTAAGCCGAGGCACCAGACATTGTTTTCCCAGGCAGCATTCACTTCCGGGTCCGCATACTGCGCCCACGGCGATTGAAGCCACAGATCAACGGAGTAGACGAGTACACCCCTTCCCGCCCTTGCACCCGCCGCGAGGTAACAGCTAGACTTCCCCTTGTAGGCACCGATCTCGACGATGATTTGCCCCTCTGGAACCGCCGCTGCGAACTCCGCCAATAACAGACCCTCCTCGGCGAGGATTTCCCCATGCACCTGCGCTAGGCGCCGCTCCATGTCGGGGGTTAGCAGGCTCACTTCTCCCTCCTGAACCAGGCCGAGAATGGCGGCACGAACTCGATCTGCTTCCACTCGCCGCTCGGCAGGATCTCCTCTGCGATGACGCGGTCCACACCGGGCCAGGCAGGACTTTGAGCATCGTGCATCATCAGCAGCCCACCGGGAGCCACATGCGGAAGCCAAGCCTTCACGTCTGCCAGCACATCCTCGTATTCGTGTCCAGCATCGAGTTCCAGCAGGCCGATAGCCTTATCCCATGCCGCCGCCGCGTCGGCGCTTTCTGATCGTATGATCGTCACCAACTCGCTCACTGCGAACCGGTCCACGAATCCCTGCGTCACCTTTTGGTTTCGCGGATCGTCGTATGTCGGCCCCTGCCCACTCGGACGTAGTCCGAAGAGGTCAACGCCAAAGACCGGAACTCTGTGGCCGAAAGAGGATCCGACTGCGAGGGAGCAGAGGCCTTGCCCGCGGAGAACGCCCACCTCGACAATCACCTCTGGCGGCTTGATCTCCATCGCGTACCGCACTCGCACTTCGCATTCCGCTCGCGGCCCTCCGCCGATGATCTCCAGAAAGTCGAGCGTGTCCTGCACCTCATCTGTCGCCATTGCCTCTCTAGTTGTCATCCTCGCCTCACTAGTCAGTTTTTTACCCTCGTCACGAAAAACATGTACCGTCCGCCTAAGTCCGCCGCCGCGTCGAGTGGTACGAACTCCACGCCGCGCTGCTCCTGCTCATCCATGATCTCGAAGCCGCGCTCTTCCAGCGCCTCCTTCACCTCGGAGAGTGTATACTCGCGGGCGTGGTAGGGGTTGCCCTGAGGCTTGTGCGGGGTCGAGAGGATTAGCAGACCTCCCGGCCTTAGAGCGCGGCCGAAGTCGGTCAGCAGTTGTGTCGGATCCTTGAAGCGCTCCATCGTCTCGAGACAGACTACCGCGTCTACCGAACCCGGCATCGGCAGTAGCGGCCACTGCTGATCGAGGTCACCGAGGACCCAGCGGATGTTCTGGCGCGCGTAGTGCATGGCGGCGAACCCGCGAAGGACCGGATTGCGCTCAATCGCCCACACCTCGGCATTCGGATACCTCTGCGCCAGGATGAATGCTCCGTACCCGACGCCCGCCCCGGCATCTATAATCAACCTGACCATTCGGTCTGCGAGTTGGGATGCCGCGTGCTCATAACGCGCGACATGCGCCGGCCACCGGGCCCGCACCTCCGCGACTGTCGGCAGGCTGGCCGCGAACCGCGCCGCAGCCACGTCTTCGGGTCGGGCCGTAAAGCCACCCGCCTCCTCTATCCTCCGCACCATCTCATCGGGTACGCGCCCATTCACGATGCGTCTCCTCTCGCCACGGCTAGCCAACCGGCGAAATTCAGTTGGCGCCAAAAGCAGTCAACCTCGGAGAAGCCGGCAACGCGTAGCATATGCTCGTTCCAGCGCGCCGTAACAGGCACCAGAACGCCCTGTAGAGCGAGTCGCTTTCGCTCGATCTGATCCTCGCTATAGCCATTGCGCCGCTTCATATCGAGGTACTCAGCTACCAGCACGTCGTCGAGGTGCGCGGTTTCTCCGAGTACCTTCTCTACCAGGATGAGTGCTCCACCGGATATGAGACTCGTCCTGATCCGGCGAAGGAGTTGCTGCCGAAACTCAATCGGGATAAACTGTAGGGTCAGCACCGAGAGTACCAGGCTCGACCTCTCTGCCGGATAGTCTGTCCGCAGATCCAGGTTCCGAATATCGACGATCCCGCTCTGGCTATAGGTAGCGAATCGCTCCTGGGCCACGGCGAGCATGGGATCTGAAACGTCGATGCCGACGAAGCGATTATGAGCGCCGAACTTATCGACGAATGGCTGGAGGGCTTCGCCCCGGCTACAACCCAGGTCGATGATAGACGTGCCGGCTTTGACATATCGAGAACCCAAGCGGAAGCACGCGGTGCGCAACCAGTCGTACTGCGGGATACTCCGCCGCAGCATATCATCGAATGCCGAGGTTACATCCCCGTCGAAGGACCAGCGGCCCTCTGGCATGACGGTATCACGCGCTAACATCGCCG
>CAZWRO010000151.1:0-5483 GCA_964635365.1 uncultured bacterium
GGGGTGCCGTAGACGGCCCACTTGCGCGCGTACCACCACCCACCCAGCGCGGCCGCGATGGCCAGCACGGTCGCCACGCGCGCGAGACGCTGCGGCCATGACTTGGCGCCCGGCTCTATCATCATCACCACGACCGAGAGGGCGACGAGGCCGAGCGCGGTCTCTTTGGCGTTGATGGCGCCGCCGAGTATCAGGCCCAAGAGGACTAGGTCGCGTCGCGCGGCGCCGAAGCGGAGGATGCGCGCCCACTGCCAGGCGGCGGCGGCGCAGAAGAGGATGATGAGGGGATCGTTGTTGATGACGCCGTTGACGTAGGTGAACATGGGGGTGAAGGCGGTGAGCGCGACCGCCCCCAGCCAGACGGAGGGTCGTTCGGGGAAGAGGGTCCTCGCCGCCGCCCACACGAACAGGAGCGTGAGGGCGCCGAGCAGCACCGAGAGGAAGCGCACCGGGCGTACCGGGCCGGGAACCTGGAAGGTGTGGGTGGCGCCGCGGCCGGGGTCGACGTAGGTGAATCGCTGCGCGGGAAGGTCGGCGAAGGCCCGCCACGCGAGTGCGGCCAGGGCGTAGTAGAGTGGGGGCTGATGGGCCTCGTGGGTGCGCGCGGCGCCGCGGAGGTAGGCGTTGTCGGCTTCGCTGTGGGTGAGATCGGGCAGGCGGGCGTCGAGGGCGAGGGACTGGACGTAGATGATGTGGCCAGGCTCGTCGGGCCCCCATTGCAGGCGGGTGGCGAAGGATTGCGCGACGGCGAGGCCGCCGTAGAGCAGGAGGATGAGGGCCAGGCCGACCCAGGCGCGGCGGGGGCATTTGTGGTTGTCGGTCCGCTCGGTCACGCTATTCACTTCTGCGTCGGCGGGGGCGGACACTTCCGCGGGTTTTCGCTCCGGCCCACCGGCCCGCAGGGCTCGACTCCCAGTTGTCGAATGCTAGGCAGGTGAACCGGGCCGGTATTCCTGATCGCGGCCCGCAATTAATGGCGGCGATAGCCGCGCAATTGCGCGGCGGCAGCAGTGAATGATGCCACTTATTCATGTCTTCGATCTAGGTGACGTGCTTCTCTTCGTACACCTGGAGCGGTTCTTCGGGAGTCTGCGAGAGCGCAGCCGGCCGGGGGCTCCGGTGGTGGAGCTGTTCCGGCAGCACTTCGAGCAGGCGGCGGTGGACCGAGGGGGAGACTTCGACAGCCTGCACCCATTGCTGGTGAGCGAGGCCGGCCTCACCATGACCCTGGAGGAGTTTCGCCTGGCGTGGAACGACATGTTCACGCGCAATCCTCCGATGCTGGAGCTGGTGGAGCAGAGCCCGCGGCCGCGAATCCTGCTGTCGAACACGAACGAGCCGCACGTCACCTGGATACGGGAGCGATATCCGGAGGTGTTCCCGCTGTTCGACGAGTGCGTGCTCTCCCACGAGGTCGGGATGCGGAAACCGGAGGTGGCGATCTACCGGCGCGTGGAAGCCATCACGGGACGCCGGCCCGAGGAGCATGTGTTCGTGGACGACAAGCTGCGGAACATAGAGGGCGCGCGGGCCGCGGGCTGGCAGGGGATTGAGTTCCGGGAGGTCGAGGACTGTCGGCGCCGCCTGGCGGCGCTTGCCGACGCCGCAGAATGACGCCGGCGGCCGGAGCGACGAGCAGTAATAGAGGAAGAGTGGAGGAGGTCTTCGTGAGGCGAAGCAAGGGAAGCGCGATGCTGTCAGAGGCGAAGCAGATGGCCGCCGAACTGGTGCGATGGCGGCGGCACTTGCACATGAACCCCGAGTCGAGCATGCAGGAGAAGGACACCGCGGCGTTCGTGGTGGAGCGGCTGCGAGAGATCGGAATCGAGGAGATAACCCCGGGGGTTGGGCGCACGGGAGTGGTGGCGCTGATTCGCGGCGGCCGGCGCGGGAAGGCCGTGGGGCTGCGGGCCGACATGGACGCGCTGGAGATGGAGGAGGCGAACGAGGTGGCGTACCGGTCGCGCCGGCCCGGGCTGATGCACGCCTGCGGGCACGACGGGCACGTCGCCTGTTTGCTGGGCGCGGGGGCCTTGCTGCACGAGATGGGGAAGCAGCTTCCGGGGACGGTGAAGCTGATCTTCCAGCCGGGGGAGGAGGGGGCGGGGGGCGCTCGTTATATGATCGAGGACGGGGTGCTGGTGCGCCCGAAGCTGGCCGCGGTGGCGGCGCTGCACGTGGACACGCAGGTGGAGTCGGGGAAGATCGGCCTACGGCGGGGGTATGACACCGCGCAGACGGAGGACGTTCGGCTGCTGGTGCAGGGGAAGACGGCTCACGCCGCGCAGCCGGATCGCGGGGTGGATGCGATTGCGGTGGCGAGCCAGGTGCTGATCGCGGTGCAGCAGTTCATCGCGCGGCACACGAACGCGGTAGACCGGAAGCTGGTGACGTTCGGGATCATCCGCGGCGGCACCCGCTCCAATGTGCTCGCCGACAAGGTGGAGATCATCGGCACCATCCGCACGCTGGAGCCGGAGGGACGCCAGGCGATCCTGCAATTCTTGAAGCGCGACCTGCCGAAGCTGGCGCGCGCGATGGGGGCGCGACTGCGAGTGAAGGTCTACACGGACGGCTATCCGCCGATGGTGAACGACGACCGGATGGTGGACTTGGTGGCCGACGCGGCGGCCGAGATGCTGGGGAAGGGGAACGTGGCCGACATCCCTCGGCCGGGGCTGGGCGGGGAGGACTTCGCCTATTTCGGGCTGGCGGGGATTCCGGCGGCGATGTTCCGGCTGGGCATCCGCGACGAGAAGAAGGGCTTCACGGCGGCCGGGCACAACTCGAACTTCGATTTCGACGACCGGCGGGTGCTGCCCATCGGGGCGGCGATGATGGCGGCGGTCGCCGTGCGGATGCTGGAGGAGTTCTGAGGGATTAGCTCGGCGCGGCGAGCGACGACCGCGAAAGCTACTCGGCCAGGTCGGCGAAGAGCGCGGTCGAGAGGTAGCGCTCACCGGTGCTGGGGTGGACGGTGACGACGGTCTTGCCGGCGTTCTCCGGTCGCTTGGCGACGGTGACGGCGGCCCAGGTGTTGGCGCCCGACGAGATCCCGCAGAGGATGCCCTCTTCGCGTACCAGGCGGCGCGCCATGGTCATGGAATCTTCGTCGGTCACCTGGACGACTTCGTCGACGATGGACAGGTCCAGCACGTCGGGCTTGAACCCGGCGCCGATTCCTTGAATCTTGTGGGGGCCCGGCTCTCCGCCGGATAGCACGGGGGAGCCGGAGGGCTCGACGGCGATGATCTGCAAGTTGGGGAGGCGGGGCTTGAGCGCGCGGCCGACGCCGGTGATGGTGCCGCCGGTACCGACTCCCGCTACGAAGATGTCGATCTTTCCTTCCGTGTCGCGCCAGATCTCTTCGGCGGTGGTGTGCTGGTGGACGTAGGGATTGGCCGGGTTCGTGAACTGCTGGGGCATGAAAGCGTTGGGGGTATGTTCCAGCAGCTCTTCGGCGCGGGCGAGGGCGCCGCGCATTCCGTCTTTGCCGGGGGTGAGGATCAGCTCGGCCCCGAAGGCGCGGAGGAGCATCCGCCGCTCGAGGCTCATGGTGTCGGGCATGGTGAGGATGAGTCGATAGCCGCGGGCGGCGGCGACCATGGCGAGGGCGATGCCGGTGTTTCCGCTGGTGGGCTCAATGAGGGTGGTCCGGGAGGGGTCGATCCGGCCCTCGCGCTCGGCGGCCTCTATCATGGAGCGGCCGATGCGGTCTTTCACGCTGCCGGCAGGATTGAAGAACTCCAGCTTCGCCAACACGCGAGCGGTGGCTCCGTCGGTGACGCGCTGAAGCTCGACGAGGGGGGTGTTTCCGATCAATCCGACGATGTCGCGCGCAAGGCCGGGCATCTCTTACCTCCAGGCGCCCCGCTGGGGGCGGAATGCCCGTGGGGGCGCTACAGGCAGCTTCTGCCGCTTTCTCTGACCTCCTGCCGGCGGCACGGGCGGAGGCCGCACACCGGGAGTTTTGTGGTGGGGGGCAACTGAGGTATAATGTATTGGTATAATAGTAGATGAGTATGACTGTGGTGAAGACAGCTGCCAGGGCTAGCAGCGGCCGCGCGACGAGGCTTTGCATCCTCCTCGCGCTTCTTCTGTTGGCCTCCTCGGTGGTTGCTCACGGCAGCCCGGAGGCCGAATACGAGAGGTCGGTGGCGCGGCTCAGCCCGGTCGATGTGGTGAGCGGCCCGCAGGTACAGCAGGCCCGCCGCGCCGGCCCGGGGCGTCCGCTTCAGCTCTCGGGCGTCATTCGCGGGCTGATGGTGAGCGGCGACAAGCGCATCATCATCCTGTCTCTGATCGACCAGGCTACGGTCGAGATCGAGTCCCGGGAAGAGCACTCGGAGATACGGACGGGGGCCCGGGTGAGGTGCTTGGTGCAGCCGGCGGACTCGACGAATCGCTCGCGCCTGGACCTGGTGGACATAACCTACGATAGAACGCCCATCGAGCTGCTGGCGGAGGCGGCGCGGGCGGCCTTGAAGATACCGCCTCAGGATCCGCGGGAGATCGCGCTGTCGGCGGCGCAGATCCGCGGCGGCGCGGCGATGCCCTCTCGGGGCGGCGATCCAACGATCGTGTGCCGGCGCGCCATCGCTCACTTCAACCCGAGGTTGAGCACGACCGAAGTCAACACGATGGCCGATAACATCATCCGATATTCGACTCAGTATGGCGTCGATCCGTACCTGGTGGTGGCGGTCATCGCGGCGGAATCCCGGTTCAACCCCAACGCGCGGTCTTATGCCGGCGCGATGGGGCTGGGGCAGTTGATGCCGGCAACGGCGGCCGCGCACGGCGTGGACGCTTACGATCCGGTGGCGAACCTTCACACGGCGGTTCGCATCATTCGTCGCAATCTGGACACGTACAACGGGGACTGGAACCGGGCGCTGGCGGCTTACAACGCGGGCCGCGGGGCGGTCAACCGCTACGGAGGGGTGCCGCCGTACCGGGAGACACGGGACTATCTCTGGAGGATTTATGAGTATTGGTCCTGGCTGAACGGCGTCACGCCGCAAGCGCGACCGCGATGAATCGGTCGTTGAGGGGCGCTCGTTGCGACATGGAGGCTCGACTCCATGTCGTTTTCGCGTCGGGCGAGGGAAGGGCGCGTTCATGATTGTGGCGATCCACGCGCTGACGGGAGCGGCCCTGGGGCGGCTCTGCCGGAGCCGGCCGGAGGCCTTCCTGGTGGGGGCGGTGTCGCATCTCGTGGCTGATATGCTTCCCCACCGGGATCTGGGACTGCTGGAGGAGGCCTTGCTGGCGGGAGGGGCGCTGGCGCTGATCGCCGCGGCAAAGAGCCCGGATTCGAAGGAGTTCGTCGGGGCCTGCGGGGCGATCGCTCCGGACATCGAGAACGTGGTGGGCCGGGTGCTGAACCTGCCCGACGAGCGGCTATTGCTGCCCACGCACCGCAAGTATCATGGCCGGGAGGTGGCGAGTCTGCGCGGGCAGCTCGCGCTGGCGTTGTGCTG
>CAZWRO010000152.1:0-2091 GCA_964635365.1 uncultured bacterium
TGGCGGGCCCGCCACATCGCCCCGTTCCTATCCTACGACCGCGACCCGTACATCGTTGTCGGCGATGACGGCCACCTCTACTGGATTCAGGACGCCTACACCACTTCCGGTATGTATCCTTACTCGGAGCCCTACCAGATAGACGGCGGACGATTCAACTACGTCCGCAATTCGGTGAAAGCGGTCACCGACGCCTATGACGGCACCGTCGTCTTCTACGTGGCCGATCCCGAAGACCCAATCATCCAGACCTATCAGCTCATCTTCCCCGAACTCTTCCATCCGATGTCGGAGATACCGGCCGGCCTTATGGCCCATATCCGATATCCAGAGGCCTTGTTCAACACTCAGAGCGACCGGCTCACGGTCTATCACATGACCGACCCGCGGGCCTTCTACAACCGCATCGAAAAGTGGGAGATCGCTCGGGAGTCGCCGAAAGCGGTCGGGCCAACCACGCGAAGGGCGCTCGCCTCCCGGCAGGGGGATTCGCAAGGCGAGACCATGCAGGGCTACTACACCATCATGCACCTGCCGGGGGAGACCGAAGCGGAATTCCTGTTGATGCTCCCCTTCACGCCACAGGACAAGCCGAACATGGTCGCCTGGCTCGCCGCCCGATGTGACGGGGAGGAGTACGGCAGGCTGCTCATCTATTACTTCCCGAAGACCCAGCAGGTTTGGGGCCCCATCCAGATTGAAGCCTCCATCAGCCAGGACACCGAGATCAGCCAGCTCATGACACTGTGGAACCAGCAAGGCTCATCGGTGATCAGAGGCAATCTGCTGGTCATCCCGATAGAGAACTCCATCCTCTACGTCGAGCCGATCTACCTGCGGGCCGCGCAGAGCCCGATCCCGGAGCTCAAGCGGGTCGTGCTGGCGAGCGGCGACGGCACGGTGGTGATGGAGGCCACCCTCTCGGGCGCGCTGGCTGCACTGCTGGGAGAGTCGCCGCCAGAGCTGGCGGCCGTGGAGCCCAGGCGAGCCTCACGCGGCGCACCCGCAGTGGCCGAACCCCAAGTCAGCGAGGAGGCTCCGGCGGAGCCCTCCGGTCTTACCGCGAGCGCGCGCGACCTGGCCTCTCGGGCCGACCGGCAATTCGAGCAGGCGATGGAACGTCAGAGGCAGGGCGACTGGGCGGGCTATGGCGAGGCGATTCGAGAGTTGCAGCAAACGCTGCAGCAACTCGTCGAAGAGACAGAGCAGTAGGTCGCGTGCGAGGGGCCAGGAGGGGCGTGGTAATACCCTTGAGGGAACGGCGGCGCCCGGCCGCGACTTGAGGAAAGGCCCCATGCTGGTACTGGGAGTGGACCCGGGCCTGGCGGCCACGGGGTACGCGGTGCTCGAGGCAGAAAACGGTAGATTGCGGGTTCGAGAGAGTGGCTGCGCCCAAAGCAGCAGCAAGCAGCCGATGGAGGCTCGGGTGCGCAGCATCTACGACGAGCTTGCCGACGTGCTCCAGCGATGGCGCCCCGGGATAGCCGTGCTGGAAGGCCTTTACGCGGACTACGACTTCCCGCGCACGGCCATCCTGATGGGCCACGTGCGCGGTGTGATCTGTTTGGCGGCCGAGCAGAACGGCGCCCGCGTCATGGAGATCGCACCGGCGGCGGTGAAGCGAGCGCTGACCGGGTCGGGGCGAGCCGGCAAGGCGCAGATCGGCCGCGCCGTCACCCGCATGCTGTCGTTGAAGAGCACACCTAAGTCAGAGCACGTATGCGACGCGCTGGCGCTGGCGCTGGTGGGGGCCGCGCGGGAGGGAATAGATCTGTCACCGGAATAGCGGAGGCGTCTTGAGGTGATATCGTATCTCGAAGGGCGGCTGCTGCAGAAGAAGGATGACCGGGTCGTGGTTCTGGCCGGCGGCGTCGGCTATGAAGTGATACTCCCGGCGATTGTGCGACCTGCGCTCAGGGAGCGACGCGCCGGTGCAGAGGGCGAGGCCGTCGAGCTGCACATCTCCTATCATCTCACCGAGCGGAACCCCAAACCCGTGCTCGTCGGCTTCGAGTCGCCATTGGAGAAGGAGTTCTTCGAGCTGCTCATAACCGTCGAAGATATCGGCCCCATGGCCGCCTGCAAGGCGCT
>CAZWRO010000152.1:2191-5452 GCA_964635365.1 uncultured bacterium
CGCGCCGGAAGCGCTGTTCGAGGAAGTATATCGCGGGGAGAAGAGCGGCCGGTGAGGAAACGAACGAAAAGTGCAGGGCGGTCTGCGGCAGACCCGGAGGTAGGGGAGGACCAGCAGCCGGAGGTGCTCTCCGAGCCCACCCCCGACGAGCGCCAGGACAAGTGGAACCTGCGCCCGCGGACCTTCGCCGAGTGCATCGGTCAGCAGCCTGTCGTCGAGGCGCTGGGCATCGGCATCCAGGCGGCCAAGGAGCGCGGCGAGTCGCTCGACCACGTGCTCTTCCACGGGCCGCCGGGCCTGGGCAAGACCACCTTCGCTCGCATCATCGCCAACGAGCTGGGTGTCCATTTCAAGGGCACCTCAGGCCCGGCCCTGGAGCGCGGCGGCGACCTGGTCAGCATCCTCACCAACCTCGAAGAGAGGGACGTGCTGTTCATCGACGAGATCCACCGCCTTCCGAAAGCCGTCGAGGAGCTGCTCTACTCGGCGATGGAGGATTTCACGGTGGACATCATCTTCGACAAGGGCGCCCATGCTCGCATCTATCGCTCGCGCCTTTCTCCCTTCACTCTGGTCGGCGCGACCACGCGGGCGGGATTGATCTCACCCCCCTTGCGACAGCGATTTGGGATCGTGAGGGAGCTTCACTTCTACTCGGAAGAGGAGCTGATGCAGGCCGTGCGGCGCTCGGCCGCGCTGCTGGAGGTGGAAATCGACGACGAAAGCGGGTCCGTGCTCGCCGAGCGCAGCCGCGGCACCGTCCGCATCGCCAACCGATTGCTCCGTCGCGTGCGGGACTACGCGCAGGTCCGCGGCGGAGGGAGCATTACGCCGGAAATCGCCGATGCCGCGCTCGCCCTTGAGGGCATCGACGAAGTCGGCCTAACCGCTCTCGATCGCCGGCTGCTGGAAGTGGTCGTCCACCAGCACCTGGGCGGCCCCGTCGGAATCGAGGCCCTCGCCGCCACGCTTCAGGAGGAAGTGCGCACGCTCGAAGACATGGTCGAGCCCTTCCTGCTGCATCGCGGTCTGCTCGCCCGCACCACCAAGGGCCGCCTAGCCACCGAAAAGGCCTACCAGCACCTCGGGGTGGAGCAAGTCGAGAAGAAGGGCCGAAAGAAGGGGCAGCGGGAGCTAATCTGACCCGCCACCCCTGGGTGCGTTCTCCTCGCGGCCGACCAACCCTTACCCAAGTATCGCCTTCAGATCCTCCTCCGGCGTCTTGATCGGCATGATGTTGAACTTCTCTGCCAGCACATTCAGCGCGGTTGGTGTGACAAAGGCCGGCAGGGTGGGACCCAGCCTAATGTCTCTAATTCCCAGATGGAGCAGCGTCAGCAAGATGACGACCGCTTTCTGCTCGAACCAGGAGAGATTCAGCGACAGCGGGAGGCTGTTCACATCGGTGTCGAAGGCCTTCGCCAGTTCCAGCGCGATTTGAATTGCGGAGTAAGCGTCATTGCACTGCCCGACGTCTAGCAGGCGCGGGATGCCGTCGATATCCCCGAAGTCCAGCTTGTTGAACCGGTACTTCCCGCAAGCCAGCGTCAGGATTACGCAGTCCTTCGGGACCGCTTGCGCCAGCTCTGTGTAATAGTTGCGCCCAAGCCTGGCCCCGTCGCAGCCGCCGATCAGGAAGAAATGCCGAATCTTTCCGGACTTGACGGCCTCGATCACCTTGTCGGCGAGCCCCAGCACCGCGTGATGGCCAAAGCCCACCAAGATCGTGCGGTCGGGACCATCCTCCTTGAACCCCTCGGCCGCCTGTGTGGCCTCGATTACAGGGGTGAAGTCGCGGTCGGAAATATGCTTCACACCGGGCCATCCGACCATGCCGGTGGTGAAGATGCGATCCCGGTAGCTAGCGCGCGGCTGCTGGATGCAGTTCGTGGTCATTAGGATGGCGCCCGGAAAGGCTTCGAACTCCTTGCGCTGCGCTTGCCAGGCCCCGCCGTAGTTGCCCGCGAGATGCTGGTACTTCTTCAGGCCCGGGTAACCGTGCGCGGGCAGCATCTCGCCGTGGGTGTAGACGTTGATCCCTTTCCCCGCGGTCTGCTTCAGCAGGTCGTCCAGGTCTCTCAGGTCGTGGCCGGAGACCAAGATCGCCTTCCCCTTGAGAGGCTCGATGCGCACCGGTGTCGGTTCGGGGCTTCCATAGAGAGCGGTGTGGGCGGCGTTGAGCAGCTCCATCACCCGTAGGTTCACCTCCCCACATCTCAAGCATGTCCCCAGCAACTCGTTTATGTCCTGGGGCTCACCGGCGAGGTAGTCGAGCATTTCGTGCACGAACGCGTAGACGGCGTCATCCTCGAATTCGAGGATCTGCGCATGGTCGGCGTACGAGGCCAGGCCCTTGAGGCCGTAGGTGAGCAGCTCTTGAAGCCCGGTGACATCATCGCCCTGGGCCTGCTTGCGGCTTTCGATGGTGACCGCTCGGCCCTGCTCGACGAGAGAGCCCAGATCACCCGCGGGAACCCAAGCGGCGGGGCCGCCCAGGTCTTGAGGCTCCTGGCCGACCTTCCTCGAGGCCTCCTCATAGAGCCCCTTGACGCGTTCCCGCAGCTCATGGGCTCTCGCCAGGAAGCGCTGGAAATCCTCGGGGTCGAAGTTGACGTTGGTGAGGGTGGCAAATAGCGCCTCCAGCGTGAACACATCGGCCTCCCTATCGCGGGCGTCGAGCTGGCGAGCGCGGTGCGCGTACATCCCGAGTCCTTTGAGAGCGTGCACCAGGAGATCCTGCAGCGCGGCCGTCTCCGGGTCCTTCCCGCAAACGCCCTTCACGGTGCAGCCCGTTCCCTTCGCCGTCTGTTCACACTGATAGCAGAACATAGTCCTTCGTCTCCCGTTCACTTAGTATGGCGATACCTCCCGGCGTCACGCAGTCGCCTGCGCTCGGGTCTCGACGATGTCCCCGCGAACACCCACCGTAGTGACCGTCAACGGAATTTCTTTCCCCGCGTCTGCGAGGGCCTCGCGCACGATCCTCAACAGTCCGTGGCAGCACGGAACTTCCATGTGGCCGACCTCTATGGACTGGATGTCGTTCTGGTCGAATATCTGGGCGAGCTTGGTGCGATAGAACCACGCATCATCGAGCTTGGGGCACCCCACCAACACCGCCCGCCCGGCCAGGAAGCGGCGGTGGAAGTCGGCGAACGCGAAGGGCACACAGTCAGCCGTGATGAGCAGCTTAGCTCCCTGCAGATAAGGCGCATGCGGCGGGACGAGATGTATCTGCACCGGCCATTGCCCCAACTGCGA
>CAZWRO010000153.1:0-5402 GCA_964635365.1 uncultured bacterium
GGTTTGTGCTGGAGGCGTTCGGGAATGACGCCTACTTGGTGAGGGCGGTGCCGTCGGAATTGTCGAAGGAAGATCCGGCGACGTTGGTGAGGGACCTGGCGGAGGCGCTGGCGGAGGAGACGGGGGAGAACTCGGTGGCGCGGCGCAGGGAGAAGCTGCTAATCACCATGTCGTGCCGGTCGGCGGTGAAGGCCGGGGATGGGCTCAGCTATCAGGAGATGGTGGAGCTGATGGAGGCGCTGTCGGCCACGGCTCGACCGTACACGTGCCCGCACGGATGGCCGATCGTGATGTCGATCTCGAATTTCGAAATCGATCGCAAGTTCAATCGGTGAACCAATGGCGGAAGCGCTGCTGGCGATAGTGGGCCCGACGGCCACGGGGAAGAGCGAGGTGGGGCTGCTGCTGGCCGAGCGGCTGGGCGGGGAGATAGTGTCGGCCGACTCGATGCAGGTGTACCGGGGGATGGATATCGGGACGGCGAAGCCGACGGCGGAGGAGCGGGCGCGGGCTCCGCATCATCTGATAGACATCGTGGATCCGGACGAGAAGTTTTCCGTTGCGGAGTATCGGGCGCGCGCGGAGGCGGCGCTGGCCGCGGTGTGGAAGAACGGCAAGCAGCCGATTCTGGTTGGCGGCAGCGGGCTGTATGTGAGGGCGGTGCTGGAGGAGATGGACTTCGCGATGACGCCGCCGGACGGGGAGCTGCGGAGGCGGCTGACGGAGGAGGCGCGCAGCAAGGGGACGCGGGTTCTGCACGAATGGTTGTCGGAGGTGGACCCGGAGACGGCGGCGCGGATTCATCCGAACGATGAGAAGCGGATCATTCGCGCGCTGGAAGTATGTGAGAGCACGGGCAGGCCGATGGCGCGGCCGCAGCAGCTTGACCGTCGGAAAGCCATGCGATACAATGCACGCCAGTTCGGGCTGAGTCTTCCGCGGGAAGAGCTCTACTTACGGGTCGAGGCGCGGGTGGACCGGATGCTCGATGGAGGCCTGGTCGAAGAGGTCAAGGGACTGATCGACCGGGGATATGGGAAGGATCTGGTCTCCATGAAGGGCCTCGGCTACGCGCAGTTGGCGGAGTATGTACGCGGCGAGTGGAGTCTGGAGGAGGCCGTCCGAAGGCTGAAGCGAGATACGCGGCGGTTCGCGAAGCGGCAGCTCACATGGTTTGGGGCTGATCCGCGGATAAAGTGGATAGACGCGGCGCCGGAGGAACCGGCGAGAACGGCGGAGGCGATACGGGAGCGATGGGAAGCGGGACACGCGAGGTAGGGAAGTGCAAGCGCATTAAGCGCGGCGGTGGGCCGCTCCGGCCCGCCTCGTGTCGCCCCTGCTATGGTGGGGAGCTGGCGGCAGCCTGAAGCCAAAGCAGCCACGTGAAGCGACTCGAGGTGCCGGAGCGGAGAGAGACCGACCGGCACTTTTGCGCGTATAGGGAACGCAGCCGGGCAGTATTCTGCCCGGCGGGCAGCTATCAGAAGCAAGTGGGAGCGTAGGGCATGATTCATTTTACGAAGATGCACGGGCTGGGCAACGACTATCTCGTGGTGGATGCGAGGCAGGAGTCGCCCAGCGAATCGAAGCTGTCGGCGCTGGCGAAGGCGCTTTCGGACCGACACTTCGGCGTGGGCGCCGATGGACTGATACTGGTGCTGCCGTCGCGGGCGGCGGACTTCCGGATGCGGATCTTCAACTCGGACGGGAGCGAGGCGGAGATGTGTGGGAACGGCATCCGGCTGTTTGCGAAGTTCGTCTACGAACGCGGGGACACGAAGGTGAAAGACCTGGAGGTGGAGACGCTGGCCGGGATCGTGCGCCCGCGCCTGCGAGTGCGCGGAGGACGAGTGACGAGCGTGCGGGTGGACATGGGGGAGCCGAGGTTGGCGCGGTCGGAGATCCCGATGAAGGGAACGGACCAGGCGCAGGTCGTGAATGAACGGCTGCGAGTCGGCGGGCGGCGGTTCCAGATGACCGCGGTGTCGATGGGGAATCCGCACTGCGTGATGTTCGTGCAGGATGTAGACCGGGCGCGGGTGGGGGAGATCGGGCCGGCGATAGAGAGGCACGATCTGTTTCCGAAACGGACGAATGTGGAGTTCGCCCAGGTGGTGGGAGACGGACAGATCAAGATGCGGGTGTGGGAGCGGGGAGCGGGGGAGACGCTGGCCTGCGGGACGGGCGCGTCGGCGGTGCTCGTGGCGGCGGTGCTGAACGCGCTATCGCCGAGGAAGGCGGTGGTGCACCTGCGCGGCGGGGACCTAAAAGTGAGCTGGAACCGAGAGGACAATCATGTGTTCACAGAGGGGCCCGCGGCGGAGGTGTTTACGGGGGAGACGCGGCTGGACGAGGAACTCTGAGGAGAGCGGCCCCCGGAGGGGGGCGGGAAGAGAAGAGAGAGGGAGCATCATGCAGATTGCGGATCGCCTGCTGAAGACACCACCTTATCCGTTTGCGCAGTTGGCGGCGTTGAAGGCGAAGGCGAAGGCGGAGGGAGTCGATCTGATAGACTTCGGCATCGGAGATCCGGACGGGGCGACGCCGGAGCACATCGTGGAGGCGCTGCGGGAGGCGGTGGGTGATCCGGTGACGCATCAGTACGACGAGACGGGGAAGGGGCTGCCGGAGTTTCGGGAGGCGGCGGTTGGGTGGTATGAGGACCGATTTGGGGTGGTGCTGGAGGCGGATCGAGAAGTGCTGCGGCTGATCGGCGCGAAGGAGGGGCTGGCCCATCTGGCCTGGAGCGTGTTGAACCCGGGGGACGCGGTGCTCGTGCCCGACCCGGGTTACCCGGTGTACAAGGTGGCGGCGTTGTTTGCGGGGGCGGAAGCGCACTTCATGCCGCTGGAGGCGGGGACGGGGTATCTGCCCGATCTGGAGGCGATTCCGGGAGAGGTGCTGGAGCGGGCGCGGTTGATGTATCTGTGTTACCCGAACATGCCGACGGGGGCGGTGGCGGAGGCGGACTTCTACCGGCGGCTGGTGGAGTTTGCGCGCAGCCACGAGGTGCTGGTGTGCCTGGACATGGCCTACTCGGAGCTGTATTACGACGGGTACCGGCCGCAGAGCATGTTGCAGGTGGAGGGCGCGAAGGAGGTGGCGATCGAGATGCACTCGTTGTCGAAGACGTATAATATGACGGGGTGGAGGCTCGGGTTCGCGGTGGGGAACGCGGAGGCTGTGGAGGCGCTGGAGAAGCTGAAGTCGAACGTGGACTCGGGGGTGTTCCTGGCGATACAGAGGGCGGGGGTGGCGGCGCTGTCCGGCCCGCAAGAGTGCGTGGAGAGGATGCGACAGATTTACCAGAAGCGGCGGGATCTACTGGTGGAGGGGCTGGCCGGGATCGGCTGGAAGGTGCCGAAGCCGAAGGCGACGTGCTACGTCTGGGCTCCCACGCCGAAGGGGTACACGTCGGCGGGAATGGCGGAGGCGCTGCTGCAAGAGGCGGGGGTGCTGGTGACGCCGGGGAGCGCGTACGGTAAGTATGGAGAGGGGTATGTCCGGTTCTCGCTGACCGTGCAGGGAACGCGACAGGAAGAGCGGATCGTGGAGGCGGTGTCTCGCATCAAGGAGAAGGTGCGGCTGGTATGACGCTGGAGGTCGAGCAACTGCATCATGAGCGCGGGCTGCTGCTGGCGCTGGACCATGGGCGGGGGGCCTGGGAGGAGTCGCTGGAGGAATTGGCGCGCCTGGCCGATACGGCCGGTGTGGAAGTGGTGGGCACGGTAACGCAGAGGCGGCATCGGCCGCATCCGGTCTACTTTGTGGGGAAGGGGAAGGCGAAGGAGTTGCGGCAGGTCCGCGGGGATTCGGCTGCGGAGGTGCTGCTGGTAGACGCCGACCTGACCCCCACTCAGCAGAGAAACCTGGAAGAGGCGGCGGACGTGCGGGTGGTGGATCGAACGGGGTTGATCCTGGACATCTTCGCGCAGCGGGCGCAGACGCGCGAGGGGAAGGTGCAGGTGGAGCTGGCGCAGCTCAACTACTTGCTGCCGCGGCTGACCGGCAAGGGAACGGAGCTGTCGCGACTGGGGGGCGGAATCGGGACGCGGGGGCCGGGCGAGACGAAGCTGGAGGTGGACCGGAGGCGGATCCGGAAGCGATTGGGGGTGCTGCGGAAGCAGGTGGAGCGGATCGGGAAGCGCCGGTCGATTGAGCGGCGGCACCGCCAAGAGGCAGGGGTGCCGGTGGCGGCGCTGGTGGGGTATACGAATGCGGGGAAGTCGACGCTGCTGAACGCGCTGGCGGGAGCGGAGGTGTTCGTGGAGGATAAGCTTTTCGCCACCCTGGACCCGACCATCAGGCGGGTGGCTCTGACCGGGGGGCGGGAGCTGCTGCTGGCGGATACGGTGGGGTTCATCAGCAGGCTGCCGCACCAACTGGTGGCGGCCTTTCGGGCGACGCTGGAGGAGGTGACGAAGGCGGACGTGCTGGTGCACGTGGTGGATGCGGCGCACCCCCAGCGGGAGGAGCAAATGGTGGCGGCACGGCGGGTGCTGGCCGAGCTGGGGTGTGCTGACAAGGAAATGATCACGGCCTTCAATAAGTGCGACTTGGTGGAGGATCGGACCTACCTGGAGGAGCGGCTGGCGCGGGAGGCGCACGGGGTGGCAATTTCGGCGCGGGACGGGGAGGGGCTGGAGGAGTTGCTGCACCTGATCGGGGAACGGCTCGAGCAGTCGTTGGTGCCGGTGGAGCTGGTGGTGCCGTGGCGCGCGCAGGGGTTGGTGGCGGAGGCGCACGCACGCGGTCGGGTGCTTTCGGAGGAATTCGGAGAGGACGGAATCGCGTTGAACGCGCGGGTGCCCGATGATGTCGCGCGGCGACTGCGCCGCGCGGCCGGTATGGAAGAAGCGCCGGTGGAGTAAGGATGGCGGCCCATCTGCTGTATGAGGATTTCCTGCATTTTCTGGATACGCTGTCGGCAAGACCGGCGTGGGACGCGTGGGAGGTGTACAAGGAGACGTATCTGAGTCGGCACCGGGAGGTGCTGGAGGCGTGGTGGGAGCAGTGCATGGGGCGGCCGGAGGAGGTGTGGGCGGATCGGGTGCGGGGGGTGAAGGTGGAGCACTACGGGATGCTGCGGGAGGTGGTGGCGGAGGGGGATCTGACGGAGATGGCGGCGGAGGCGATGACGCGGTGCCAGGCGGCGCTGCCGATGTCGCCGGAGCCGGAGGTGTACTATCTCGTGGGGTTCTTCAGCCCGGATGGATTCGCTTTCCGGGTGGCGGAGGAGTGGGCGATCGGCATAGGGATGGAGCGGCTGGGGAGCCTGCGGCTGGTGCCGATATTGTTGGCGCACGAGTATGCGCACTGCTATCGCCGGGCGCGGGGGAGCGCGACGAGCCTGGGGGAGCGGATGGTGGAGGAGGGGGTCGCGGTGGAGCTGGCGGCGCGGG
>CAZWRO010000154.1:0-5285 GCA_964635365.1 uncultured bacterium
GGATGGAACTGCGCGACGGCACGGGGCAGTCGCTGTACCACCCCCCTCTCGAAGCGGGAACGCACATCGCGACCTTCAGCGTCGGGCATGGATTCCCAGCCGGACGGTATAGCCTGCACTTCACTGAAGACGGCGTGTCAGGTGGCTACTCGGTTGACGTGCTCGCAGACGCTCCTCTCACTCGATGGCAAAAGCTGCTGCTGTTTGTCGGGGGCCTGCTGCTCATTGCCGCCGCGCGCTACGGACGCGCTCGGTGGCGCGCCTCCCGAGGGCACCCGCAGCCTGACCTGCCGCGGAGAGCGTGGCAATTTGGGCTGATGTCGTTCCTGGCGGCCGCCCTAGCGGCGTATCCGCTGGCACACGAGGGAGGACATGCCCTCGCGATGTCGGCCTTCGGTGTGCTCGACTGGGCCGGCACGGACTTGCTCGGGGTAAGGGGCGACCCGCACGTTGGCTGGACCGGATTCGGAGAGTCCCTGGCGCCCTGGCAGCGGGCAGTTGTGTGCATCGCCGGGCCGGCCTTCCCGACACTGCTGGCCTATCTCTCATTCGCCCTCTGGGTGAGCGGGCCGGGCAAGCGGGCGCGCGCGCGCTGGCTCGTGCTCGACCTGTTCTGGACGGCGCAGACGGCCCTTCTTCTCTTCGGACACTTCGGTTTCACGCTGGCCACGATGGGTTTGATGAACGACACCGACCTCTCCGGATTCATCGCGAACGCGGGCCGCACACAGCCAGTCGCGAGCGCACTCATGTGGATCGTGGCCGCCGCTAACCTACTGCTCGTTGCCATACTATCTCGACACGCGCTGCGCCGCCTCAGGGCCGCCCGCTGGCCCTCTCCCGAATCCCCCCATCCGTGCTAAACTACCACCCGCGGAGCACCCGCTTACACCATAGCGCACGACCCGGACCCGCCCAACCTCTGACCGACCAGCGGCCTGAATCTCTCCCCGATCGAAACCTGTGTTCCGTCCCGCACGGAGTGCGTGCGGCCGCGCCTCTGTTACCCAATCCGGTCCTGCCGGTGTTGTGCTGTGATGACAGACATAGCGAGATCAATCATGGCCTGCTCTCCGCTTGCCCTTCGCTCAGCTTTGGCCGCATCGGTAAGGAGTATGTGCTCACCTGCGCGTGGGTTGTCGAATGCGAACAGGAGGGACAGGCGGCGCATACCGAAGTATTCTGCAACCGCGAAGGTAGTGGCAGACTCCATATCAACCGCGGCATAGCCCGCGTCACTCCATCCCTGTATCTCAGCTCTTCCCTCCGCCAAGAGCGCAGATGTCGTCCAGATCGGGGCCTTGTGCAACGTGACGCAACCCCCGAAGATATCGTCGAGGGAGGCTATCAAGTCCGGTGACGCCTCCACTTCATCCTTATCCGGTAGGTAGCAGCGTGCCGCTCCCTCACCACAGTGAGCTGAGACAGCACTTACGATGTCTCCTGGGAGGATATGCGCGGCCAGAGCACCGCAGCAACCAGTTTGAACTACCAGGGACGTTCCCAACACACCGAAGACATGGGTGATCTCTGAAGCCATAGCTGCACCGTAAACGGAGGCATAACCCACCAGCACACCGCCGATGGAACCAATGAACACATCCTCGAAGATCCCGTTTGGTGATCCGACCTCAATGACATCGCTGAATAGCGCTCGGTGCTTGTCATAGTTGGTCTTGAGATTGCGCGTTCCTCGCAGGAACAGTGCCTCTGGGATATTGCTCTCACTTAGTCCAAGCAGAGACAACCAGTTCAATTTGGTCAGTTCTTTCAGCATTCCTCAGCCCCTAGTGGCATTGGTTACTGACGCGATCAGTTGCCCCAAAGCATACTCTATGATCACCACGGTTTCTTTGTCAAGCAGGCGCAGAACTGGCGGCAGGGTCATTGCCCGCGCCCCGGCCCGCCAAGACCTCACCGTCTGGGCGACTCTCCTTCTTGCCGCCCTCGCCCGCTGCCTCCGCCGTCCCCCCCAACGTAGGGACCCCCGCCTTTAACCCACGGGGGTCCCCCCAAACGCGGCGACCCCCGCCCCTAAAAGGGCGGGGGTCACGACACGCTCCACGCGGACTCTCAGCTATGCGCGCTGCGCGCGCCCTACCTACGCGCGCTACGCGCGCGCCTCCCTACGGCCAGCGAACCACCCGCACCGCATCCGACCCTTCGAACGGCTCGCCTGCATAGGTTTCTCCGGACACCACTGCGTAGCCCGACGCCAGCTCCGCCGCGTCGAGCGCCCGGGTTTCCACCTGCACCAGCAAATCCATCAGCCCGTCGCCGTCCACATCTTCCTCGTGCGCCATGCACCGGCACTGCCGGCCCCTCACCGCAACGCTCGCCCCGGCCACCGTCACCGTGCTGGGGTCGATCTCCAGCGCATCGAACCCCGCCTCCGAGAAGATCGCCACCGGCAGCAGGCCCCGCGACCGCAGGTTAATGGGATTGCTCTCACTTCCGGGCTTCACATCCACCCGCACCGTCACCGCGCCCTCGGCCGTCCAGACTCGCAAGTCGTCGAAGTACACCACGTTCCCCGGATACCAGGACACAAAGCTGCTGTTCTCCGGAGCGCTCACTCCCCACTGCTCCGGCTCGGCCCCGGCCGTCGCCGAGCACGACATCGCCCGCGGGCAGATCGCCACCCCCTCGGCAACCAACTCTCCGTCCACCCACAGGTCGCCCGTCAACGCACCATAATCCAAGTCCGCGCGCACCGTACACCACGTCCCGCTCGCATAGCTGCCGACAGTCACCCACTCTGCGCCGCAGAACTGCACCAACCCCGTGCTCCCGTCAACCCAAAAGCAGTTCCACATCGCCCCGCCATTCCCATCGACCTCCATGAAGCCAACCATCCCGGCCTGCCCGAACAGCGGGTCCACATACACCGACGCCTCATAGCTCACTCGATCCGGCGCCCCCTCTACCTCCACGCAGTCCATCCGCGCCCAGAACGGCCAGCTATCCAGTCGGAACGCCTCGTCGTCAGTCTTCCCCGGCGACGCCCACACATACCCGCTCTGCCCGATCAGCAGCGTCTCCCATCCATTCCCGCTCGGGTACTCTCCCAGCGCGACGTTCTCGAAATCATCCTCAAACGGCAGCGTCACACCCCACGCGCCGCCGGCCAGCACCACCACCATCGCCGCCACCAGCAGACACACGCAACTTCCTCTAGGCCACCTCATGGCCAGCCACCTCCTCACAACCTTGCGGACATTCCCGCCGCCTGCAAACAAGCGCCAAACCGGCATGGGCGGAGCTACACCGATGGGGGGTGAAATTGCCGGGCCTCGCCTGGCCCCGGCTGACAGAAGAGGTTACTGACTCAGCTCACACCGGATTGTCGTACTCCGGACCGCCCGCCGAGTTCCCCCGGTTCCCTCGGAAGAACCCGCAACGCAAACGAGCATCCCGGCGCTTCAACTCGCACCTCTCCGGTGTACAAGAAGCATTCCCAGCGGAGTTCCCCGTGCGCCTATGTCGGCCGCCGGCTCGCCCCGAAAGAAACGCCCTCCGTATAGTCTATATTCCGTCATTTCACCCGATTCCACACCCCCATCTCCCCTCCAACCCCTCCCTCGCCCCCCCCCATCAACCATGCCCAACCACCCCGCCCCCACTTCCTCACCCAGACGCGAAAAAAGGGCCCGCCACGGGCCCTCGGCCTCCGCCGAACGAACTCCCTTCCGAACTCCCTAAATCCCCATCCCAAACGCCCGCGCCACGAACACCGCCATCTGATCCCGCACCACCCGCCGCTCCGGATAGCACCGCCCAGCCGCATAACCCCCGACCACCCCTCGCCCCGCAGCCTACTCCACCCTTGAGTACATCAGTGTCCCGGGGCTCTGTCCCCCGACGTGATGCAGCTCGAGATACTCGCCTCCCCCACGAAGCTTGTACGCTCCCCCCAACTCGCCGCCCCATCCCCTTTCCGCCTGCACGGCCCTCATCGAAAGCTCGCGTTCCTCCGTGTCCGCAGACCAGACTATGTCCACCGGCTCTCGCTCTCGCTCCGCCCTGTAGTCCCACCATGACATCGTCCCCGTACCATCCTCCCGCAGAACGATGTGCCAGTAGTTAGGCTGGTCGGTGTAAAGCCGCCACTTGCCCACGAGACGGTCTTGCTCCGGCACTCGCCATACTCGATATAGATCTGTGGCGACATATGCTCCGCCCAGCGCCGCCAAGACAGCCAAGCCTATCGCCCAACCGCGTCCCACGGCATCCTCCCTTTCCCCGCCGTCAACATCCCGGCGGCCTCACCCGCCCAGCTTCCCCCGACCGAGAGCGCGATGATCAAGGTGAGTGTCGGACTGTTACCAGCCCACCGGCTTCGTTCCCCGCCTCGAGTACTCGACTCCGATCTGGGGGACGAAGCCCCACTCCTGCGCCGACGACGGCCGGAAGGCGAACCCGGAGACCTTCCCCTGCCAGTGCCAGATCTGCATCTCGTACCTGCCGCGGGTGGCCTTTACCGTCCAGGTGGCCTTCGTGGGGCCGGACTCCTCACCGCTCGACTCGAACGCCAGGCCGCTCACCTCTCCGAAGCTGTCGCGGAGCAGAGACCCGGTCCCCGCGGTCACCCAATCAGACATTCCGCGCAGGATCATCGGGTCGAGAGAGTCCTGTACTGGAGTCATGGATCCTGCATAGATGGCGTCGAGAAGACTCCGAGCGAGCACGGGATCCTCAATCGAGGAATCTCCACCACAACCACACATGAACACGCCCGCCGCCACCACCAGTGCGAGGACACAGCCTCTCCGGCGTCTCATGGTAACCTCCTCTTTCTGGCCCCGCACACCAGCGCCAGACGGGCCGTTCCCTACAGCATCAGTCCGTATAATCCGGAATTCCCCATAGCAGGCCGTATCACGGGGCCTCGACACACGCCTCCTACCCCGACCTCGCCTCCGGCGGCGGCTCATTGCGCCACGCGTCCGGCGGGATGGACGGGTCATTCCATTCAGGTCCGATCGCTTCCATCACGCGCTCCATCTCCGTCCGCGACTGCCAGTCCCGCGCCCACGCCCTCTCCACGCGCATCCCGGCGATTCCCGCAGCCAGAGACACCGCCGCACAGATCGCCATCGTCAGTGGAAGCACCCGCCGCAGATTTCCCCTCCACACAGTTCGGATACGCGCGTCCCCGTACCGCGTCCATCTCACGATAATAAGAGGCAGGAAGATGGGAGATAGGAGCGAGAGCGCGGGGCCGGCCAACGCCAGGGCCTGTACCATGGTGCTTTCAAGAGCTTGCCCCGGGAACAGCATGAGGA
>CAZWRO010000155.1:0-5252 GCA_964635365.1 uncultured bacterium
TCGGCTCCGACTTCCCCTGGGGGCATCCGGGGGTGGACGCGGATCGCCTCTGCCGCTTGGGGCTGAGCATGGATGAAATCGAGGCGATTGGGTGGGAAAACGCGCAGGAACTGCTGGGGCTGGCGCTGGACTGAGGTGGTTGGGGAAGTGGCGGGTCGGAGCGAGGGGAGAAGAGGCGAGAGGTGATCCGAGATGGCGGAGTGCATTTTCTGTCGCATCGCGGCCGGTGAAGTGCCATCGACGATGGTGCACGAAGACGAGGAGATCGTCGCGTTTCGTGATTTGAGCCCACAGGCGCCCACCCACATCCTGATTATCCCGCGAAAGCACGTGCCTTCGGTGAGCGATCTGGAGGCCGGGGAGGAGGCGGCGACGGGGCGTCTGCTGCGTGTGGCCGGGGAGATCGCCGCGAAAGAGGGGATTTCGGAGTCGGGATACCGCTTGGTGGTCAACTGCGGGAAAGACGCTGGTCAGGCGGTGGGCCATCTTCACGTGCACCTGCTGGGGGGCCGCAGGATGGGTTGGCCGCCGGGCTAGGCGGTTTGACAAGGGGTTTTGGCCCTGCTATAATCCAGGCTATCTAAGCGGTTGAGGCGCGCGGGTCCAAGCGAGGGCGCGCGTAGTGACGGCCGCCAAATTGTGACGGCCACCCATAGGAAACCACCGACGGCTTTGATGTGATCGGTTCGAAGCTCTCCGTGCCACATCCAGCCAGGCGAAAGTGGTAAGAAGGGGGAGAGCATGACGATAGAGATCCGCGAGAACGAGTCAATAGATAACGCCCTTCGGCGCTTTAAGCGGGAGCTGCATCAGCACGGCGTGCTTGATGCCGCCCGGCGTCACGAGCGTTATGAGAAGCCGAGCGACAAACGCCGTCGGCTGCAGGCCGCGGCGATTCGTCGCAGTCGCCGCGCGGCGAGACGTCGTGGTGAGTTTTGAGGTAGTACGATCTGTGAGGGAACAGAGCCCGCCTTCGGCGGGTTCTGGTTACATTAGGGCAGAGGCCTCCGTTCCGCCCAGTAGCTAGAGGAAGGGGGCCGCGGCCAGGGCCGTGGGCAGTGGTTCAGGCCGGGAGCTCGAGTGGACGACGCTTCAGAAACTAAAGTTGTTTTAGCGGATAGCGACGAAGCCGTTGCGCTAGCGGGCAGTCGCGACGAGAACTTGCGGCTGATCGAACGCGAGATCGGCGCTCGCATTGGGGCTCGGGGGAACGAGATCCATTTGCGCGGCACGTCGGAGCAGGTGGCTCGGGCGACGCAGCTGCTGGGGGAGCTCAGGAAGCTGGTGAAGCTGGGCCATCCCATCACGGCGGGCGAAGTCGAGTATGCCGCGCGCCTGGTGGGCAACGGCCGCGCGCAGGCGGGGGAGGTGGTGTTCTCCGACGTGGCACTGGTCACCGCCCGCGGCAAGTCCGTAAAGCCCCACACGCAGACCCAGAGGGAGTACGTGCAGGCCATCGCGCGCGCCGACCTAACGTTCAGCATCGGGCCGGCGGGGACGGGGAAGACCTACCTGGCGATGGCGATGGCGGTGGCGGCACTGCGCGAGAAGCGGGCGGCGCGGATTATCTTGACGCGGCCGGCGCTGGAGGCGGGGGAGAGGTTGGGGTTCCTGCCGGGCGATGTCCAGGCGAAGGTTGACCCTTATCTGCGACCTCTCTTCGACGCGCTGTACGACATGATGGACCTGGAGGAGACGCAGCGCATGATCGAGCAGGGGGTGATTGAGGTGGCCCCGCTGGCCTTCATGCGGGGCCGGACGCTGAACGACTCCTTCATCATCCTGGACGAGGCCCAAAACACGACGCCGGAACAGATGAAGATGTTCTTGACGAGACTCGGGTTTGGGTCGAAGGCGGTGGTGACCGGCGACATCACGCAGACCGATCTGCCGCGAGGGCAGTTGTCGGGGCTCAACGATGTGCGGGACATGCTGCCCGGGATACCGGGAGTGGCCTTCGTGTACTTCTCCGATCAAGATGTGGTGCGCCACGAGCTGGTGCAGCGTATCATCCAGGCCTACGAGCAGCACGAGGCGAAACGGGCGAGTGGGGGCGTATGAGACGCTTGCGTCTGCATATAGCTCGCCGGGGTAATGGTGGGCGGAAGTATGTTCTGCCGGGCTTGAGCACCTTACTGCGAGTGGGGCTGGGGGTGTTCACGTGGGCCGCGCTGTGCGTGATTCTCCTCGGCTACGATCTGTTTCCGGGGCGGATTTCGCTGAAGGTGGGGGAGCGAAGCCCGGAGCTGATCCGAGCGCCGCGCTTGGCCCAGTACACGGATTTGGATGAAACTGAGCGCCTGCGCCGGGAGGCGGAGCGGCGGGTGACGCCGCAGTATGCGGCCTCGCCCTACGCGGCCGCGGATGCCGAGAGCCGCGTGAAACGCGCCTTCCAGGCCTTGGAGATGGCCCGGGCGAGGGAGGAATCGCCGGAGGCCGTCCAGCGAAGCTTCCCGGAGGTGCCCTCGGCGGCGGTGGCCTGGGCTCTCGAGGCGCCGCAGGAGGAACTGGATGCGCTGCGGGTGGCGGCGCCGGAGATAGTGCGGAAGGTGATGTCGAGGGAGATCCGGCCCACCGCGGCCGACATCAACGAGGCCCAGGAGGAGGCCGAGGCGCTGGCCCGGGAGCGGGAGGACCGGCCGGAGGCGAGAGCCTTGCTGGCGGAGCTGGTCAAGCGAGAAATGGCGCCGACACATCAGCTGGACACGGAAGCCACGGTGGCCGAGCGGGCGGCGGCGCGGCAGCGGGTGCAGGAGGTGGTGCGTACGATTGAGGCGGATCATCCGGTGCTGTTCCCCGGCGAACGAGTCACTCCGCAGCACCTGGCGATGCTGCAGGCGCTGGGATTGGCGAGCCCCCGGCTGGACTACCGTCGCACGCTTTCGATCGGCATTATCGTGGGGCTGATCGTGGTGGTGCTGGGTGTGCAGACGCGACACTGGGCGAGGCCGGCCTACGAAGAGCTGAAGCTGCTGCTGCTGCTTTCGCTGCTGGCCGTGGTTCCGCTGTTCGTAATCAACTTGCTGACCCTCGCGCTGCCCAATGTGTGGATGCTGATCGTGCCGGCGGCGGCGCTGATGGCGGCGGTGCTGGTGGCGGACGCGGTGGGGTTGGCGCTGGCGGTGGCGTTGAGCCTGCTGGTCGGGCTGATGGCGAACGCCGGGCTGCCGGCGACGCTGGTGTCGCTGGGGAGCGCGGCGGCGGGACTGAGCTTGGTGTCTTATATCTGGCCGGTCTCCCGGCTGCGGTGGATCGTGGGGGCGATGTCGGGGGCGAACTTGCTGCTGGTGGCGGCCATCGGGTTGCTCCAGGCGCAGCCGCTGGCGGGCGTCGCGCGGGAGGCGGGGCTGGCGGCGCTGCTGTACAGCCCGGGAGCGGCGGTGGTGAGCCTCGGCGGCATCTTCCTGCTGCAGCGACCGTTCCGAATTACCACCGACCTGTGGCTGCTGGAGCTGTCGAACCCGCAGCACCCGCTGCTGAGACGGCTGCAATCGGAAGCTCCCGGCACCTACTTCGGCTGCCTGATGGTGGCGGACTTGGCCGATGCGGCGGCGGAGGCGGTGGGGGCCAACGCGCTGCTGGCCCGGGTGGCGGCGCTCTATCACGATATCGGGAAGCTCAGTCGGCCGGCCTTCTTCGTGGAGAACCAGGCGCTGCTGGGAGTGGAGAACGTGCACGACAAGCTGTCGTCGTCGCTCTCGGCGCTGATCATTATCTCTCACGTGAAGGACGGGGTGGAGATGGCGAGGGAGCATCGGCTGCCGCGGGAGCTGGTGGACACGATAGGGCAGCACCACGGCACGACGCTGGTGAGCTACTTCTATCAGCGGGCCCTGAGCGGGGAAAGGCCGGAGTCGGTGTCGGAGAACCAGTTCCGGTATCCGGGTCCGCTGCCGCGGACCAAGGAGGCGGCGCTGGTGATGCTGGCCGACTCGGTACAGGCGGCGGTGAAGTCGATTGCGGAGCCGACGCCCCCGCGCGTGCAGCAGATGGTGCGGGAGATCATTCGGGACCGAGTGGTGGACGGGCAGCTCAAGGAGTGCGATCTGACCTTCCGGGATGTTGCTGCGGTGGAGGCGACGATGGCGCGGATGCTGACGGCCTCGCTCTTCCATACTCGTATCGAGTATCCGGAGCCGCTGCCGGTGAGGCGAGGAGCGTAGGCGAAGGTGCAGGTTATCATCGCGAACAAGCAGCGACGGCGGATCGACAAGCCGCGGCTGGGGAAAGTGGCGGAGGCGGTGATGGCGTCGGAGGGGTGTCACCCTTCGGCGGAGCTGAGCGTCGTAATCGGGGACGACGCCTGGATTCGGAGGCTGAATCGGGAGTATCGGAAGCAGGACGCGGCGACGGACGTGCTGGCCTTTTCGCAGGAGGCGGGCCCGGCCGGCTCGGATCGGCTGCTGGGGGATGTGGGGATTTCGGCGGAGACGGCGGCGCGACAGGCGAAGGAGCTGGGACATACGCTGATGGCGGAGATAGAGGTGCTGTTGGCGCACGGGATTCTGCATTTGACGGGGTGGAACGACGGGACGGCGGCGGAGAGAAAGCAGATGATGCAGCGGGTGCAAGCGGTGCTGGAGCGGGTCGAGGGAGAGCCCCGGCAGTGAGGTCGCGATCTCCGATGGAGAGCTTTCGGCACGCCATCGAAGGGCTGGCCTACGTGCTCTATACGCACCGGCACATGCGCTACCATTTCCTGATCGGCGCGGTGGTGTTGCTGGTGAGCGCCATCCTGCGCGTCACTCGCGTAGAGCTGCTGCTGCTGTTCGTGGCCATCACGCTGGTGGTGCTGGCGGAGGTGTTCAACACCGCGCTGGAGACGATGGTGGATCTGGCGAGTCCGGAGTTTCATCCATTGGCGAAGGTCGCCAAGGACATCGGCGGGGGAGGAGTGCTGGTGGCCTGCATCGGCGCCGCTCTGATCGGAGGGGGGGTGTTCGTGAGGGCGGACGTGCTGGAGCGACTGCAGGGAGTGCAGGCGCGGCCGGCGCCGCACGCACTCCACATTGTGTTGGTGGGACTGACGACGGTGGTGGTGGCGGTGATTCTTGGGAAGCTGTGGGGAGGGCACGGGACGTTGTTCAGAGGCGGTTTGGTGAGCGCGCACAGCGCGCTGGCCTTCTTCTGCTTCGTGAGCGTGTGCTATCTGAGCACGGATGTATTGGTGTGGTCGTTGAGCTTCGTGCTGGCGCTGCTGGTTGCGCAGAGTCGGGTGGAGACGGGCGTGCACACACTGCGCGAAGTGCTGA
>CAZWRO010000156.1:0-2863 GCA_964635365.1 uncultured bacterium
CGCCGGCCGACGGGATAGGACAGGAAGCGGATGACTCCGGGCTCGCCTTGGGGCTCGTCGTGGTCTTTGGCCGGCAGCGCGATCCCGACGTGGACGAAACCGATTGCCTCGCCGCCCTCACGAGCGACGGCGATCTCTTCGTCGCGAAGTCGCTTGTGGCGGAGCGCGTCGGGGCTGGTGAAGCGCTCGGCGGGCACCGGGGAGCATTCAGGCACCGGCTCGACGAGTGCGTTATAGGAGCGCGCGAGCGAAGCGGCCAGGCCGGGCTCGAAAGCAACGATTTCCATAGACCGATTCCTCTGTCTTATGATTGATGTGGAGTGATGGGCTGTCACACTACCGTCCACACGGATGAAGGGCGCTTGGGGAAGACCACTTCTAGCAAGAGCTCGGCCTCGTCGCTGTTGGCATAGCAATCCGGGTGTGCCCCACGAAGCTCTTCCAGCGATTGCCGGCCGAACAGGAGCTGGAGGAAGGTGAGGTTGGGGAATCCGGCCGAGGAGCCTCCTCCCGGCCTCCAGGGCACGGCCTGCGTCAGTCGGCCTCGCCTGAAGACGAGCCGCAGGCCGCCGCGGTAGAAGTTGAGCTTGAGTTCCCCCGTATGGCCGACGGCGACCGACTCGGCCAGTCTGCGCTCCAGCACCGGGGCGATGTGGGTGAGGAAGTCGGGGAGGTCGGGGACCCTGATGTAGAACGAGTAGGGCGGGCGCTTGTCCACCAGGAGCGAGGGGATGACCTGATAGACGGGATGTTCGGAGCCGAGCCAGAAG
Source organism: uncultured bacterium (assembly GCA_964635365.1). GTDB lineage: Bacteria > Armatimonadota > Hebobacteria > Hebobacterales > Hebobacteraceae > CAZWRO01. The sequence goes on from CAZWRO010000156.1 coordinate 771, forward strand.
GAGAAGCGTCGCAGCTCCTTGTTCGCGCGGGCGGCGTACTTCTTGCCCGTCGTCACTAGATAGCGGACGAGGCTGGGCGTGACGGCCAGCCAGCTAACTCCCGGTTTGAGTTCGCAGACTTCGGCGCCGAAGGCGTTGCCCCACAGCCACGGCACGGCCTTGTGGGCCAGGAATCCCACTCGCTCGCCCTTCGCGGTCTCTATCACCCGCAGCTCGCGGCGTTCCATGGCTGCCCGGCGTCGGCCGGTCAGCTCCCATCGCCAGAGGGCGCGGTTGCGCACCGCGCTTACGAGATAGCGCTTCATGCCCTCCCGGTATACGCGAGAGATGAACGGGAGATCGCCCTCGGTTGCCGGGCGTAAGAGATAGGGCTCCTTCTCGCCCCTCTTCAGCGTCGGCGCTTGCGATATGAAGCCCGTGCGGCCGCCCTCAAGCTCCAGCGGCATGTCGTACCCAAACTGCCGGTAGAAGTAGGGTATTCCGGCGATGGCCTGGAGCTTGTGCCTTCGCTGGGCGCTCAACTCATGGATCACTTCGAACTGGGCCCGCACGAGGCCGCGCTTGCGGTACTCCTCGCGCGTGCCGACGAGCTCGGGCAGGCCGACGGGGACCTTGACGCCGTCGAACGACCACACCTGCGGTATCAGACAGAGGGAGGCGACGATGGCGCCGGCGCGGGTGTCCTCCACGATGGTGAAGTCGCGGGCGGCGAAGGTGGGGTGGTTCCCCGACATCAGGTCTTTGATCCAGTCCCGAGTCGCCCGGCGAGCGTCGCCGGGGAAGGGCCCGCTGTGGAGGTCGCAGTTGAACTGGGCCAGAGCGTCGGTATCGGCCGGCCGCGCCCGGCGCAAGATCAGACCCTCGCCCAGGTCCCGAAGTATGTTCGTGTCTGAGGTCGAACGACTGGTCACTTCGATCTCCCCGATGCGATGGCTGATCTGTGTTGCCGGCTCTGTGCATCTGTCTTTGGAATGGGAAACGCGCCTGCACCTCGTCACCTGCGTTGCGATCGTCAGATAACGAGAGGCAGGCGCGTCGAGGGCTGAGGTCGCGTGAATCCTGCTGTGAGCGTATGGTATTGTCGGCCGTCAGCCGGAAGGCATTGTAGCTTGGGGTGGATTCGCTGTCAACGCCCCACAGGCGGGCTCAGCAGGAAGGCCGCGAACCTCGCCCGAAACCTAGTGCGGAGGGGTGAGGCACGGCCGCGGGGCCGCGAAGAAGGATTTCCATGGAGAGCAAGCAGGTCAATATCGTTTGCATCGGGGCCGGCGCGCTGAGCTTTACCACCGGCGTGGTCGCCGACCTGATTCGGTGCCCGGAGCTGCACGGCTCCACGCTGTCGCTGGTGGACATCGACCCGACCGGCCTGGAGCTGATAGAGAAGGTGGCCCGTCGGATGATCGAGGCAAGCGGGGCCGACATCGAGCTGAAGGCCGCGGCGGACCGGCGAGAGGTGCTGCCGGGCGCCGACTTCGTGATCGACACGATTCAGGTCGGCTCCTATGAGGGGTGGAGGGCGGATGTGGAGATCCCCCTCAAGCACGGGATCTACCAGACCATCGGGGACAGCGTGGGGCCGGGGGGCGTGTCGCGGTTCCTGCGCACCGGCCACACGATCATCGCTATCGGGCGGGACATGGCGGACCTGTGCCCGGAGGCGTTCGTCATTAACTACGCCAACCCAAACACGGGGATAGTGGACTGCTTCCTTCGGCACACGAAGGTGCGCGGGGCGGTGGGGCTGTGCCACGGTATCTTCGGCCGGATCGGCGAGCTTGCCGAGTTCCTGGAGGAGCCGCGCGAGGATTTCTCGTTCGTGTCGGCCGGGGTGAATCACTTCACGTGGATAACTGAGTTGAAGGTGCGCGGCGAGGAGGCCTATCCGATGCTCGATCGCATGATCGAGCGGAAGGGCGAGGCCGCGTTTCCGGTGGGGATCAAGCTGTACCAGACGTTTGGGCTGTTCCCGTCGCCGGCCGACCCGCACTTGGCGGAGTTCGTGCCGTGGTTCAACCGCGACATCGCATGGATGCGGCAACGGTATGGGCTGCACGTGGCGCGGGCCGAGCTGGCCCAGCGCGGACGGGAGCGCG
>CAZWRO010000156.1:2963-5247 GCA_964635365.1 uncultured bacterium
CGGTATGGGCTGCACGTGGCGCGGGCCGAGCTGGCCCAGCGCGGACGGGAGCGCGCGTGGCAGCGGTTCCTCACGTGGGCGGAGGGCGGAGGGTCGCTGGACGAGCTGATGGGTCACTCGGGCGAGCAGGCGATTGAGATCATCGACGGCATGGCGCACCATCGGCGCCAGCGGTTCGACGCGATTAACATCCCCAACGAAGGGTTTATCGACAACGTGCCCGAGGGGCAGGTGGTCGAGGTGCCGGGATTCGTGGGCGCCGACGGCTTTCATGGGGAGAAGGTGGGCGCGCTGCCGGAGGGGATCGCGGCGATGCTGGCGCAGCGGGGAAAGCAGGTGCAGCTCGCGGTGGATGCCGGGGTGAAGGAAGACCGGGCGCTCGCGGTGCAGGCGATGGCGCTCGACCCGCTGACTCCCAGCCTGGAGACGGCGGAGATGTTGGTGGATGAACTGATATTGCACCACGCCCAGTGGATGCCGGAGCGACTGGTGGCGGCCGCCAAGCAGTGGCCGGATGAGTATGAGCCGGGCCCGGAGCTGGCGCCGCCGAGCAAGTCATAGCAGGAGAGCGTGAATTGAACCCGCTACAAGAATTGCTGGCCCTGGACGACGAGAAGAAGCGCGCGCTGGGTGTGGAGGCGACACCCGCGGAGATGGCGCAGCAGCCGGAGATGTGGCGCGACACCGCCGCACGGGTGTCGGCGGCGGCCCCGGCGATCAGGAAGCTGCTGGCGCAGATCGGGCTGCCCGGCGGCGCGGGGGAGATCATCTTCAGCGGGGCCGGCACCTCGGATTTCGTGGGCCGGTGCGTGCAGGGGCCGGTGACGGCCGCGCTGGGCGCCCGCGGTATCGCCTGCCCGACGACGGATATCGTGACTCATCCCGAGTACGCCTTCCCGGCGGATCGCCCGGCGCTGATGGTCTCTTTCGCGCGCTCCGGCAACAGCCCGGAGAGCGTGGCCGCGATGGAGATCGCGCTCGAAGAGCGGCCGCAGACACGACACCTCATCATCACGTGTAACGAGGAGGGCGCGCTGGCGCAACTGGCGCGGAAGCACGGCGACCGCGCGCACGCGCTGGTGCTTCACCCGCGCACCAATGACCGCGGCCTGGCGATGACGAGCTCGTTCACGTCCATGGTGGTGGCCGGGCTCGGCCTGGCCTATCTGGACAGAATCGAGGAGTACCGAGGCCTGGTGGATCGCCTGGCGACGGCCGGCGAAACGGCGTTGGCGACCGCGCCCGCGGTCGCTCAGGCGCTGGCCAAGCAGCGGCCGGGCCGCGCGTGCTTCCTGGGCTCGGGCGCGCTGCTGGGGGCGGCGGTGGAGTCGCACCTGAAGCTTCAGGAACTCACCGACGGGGGCCTCATCTGCTTCTACGATACTTTCCTGGGGCTCAGGCACGGGCCGCGGGCGGCGATTCACGACGATACGCTGGTCGTGTACTTCCTTGCCTCCGATCCCGCGGTGCGGCGCTACGAGCTGGACTTGATCCGCAGCAACCGGGAGCAGGGCATCGGCCTGGCCAGCGTCATCGTAGCCGACCGGGAGGAGGGGCTGGCGGGCCTCGCCGAACACGTGATCGCGCTCGATCCGGAGGGCGCGCTGAAGCTTCCGGATCACATGGTGTCTCCGGCGGCGACCATCGTCGGGCAGCTTCTCGGGGTGTTTTCCTCGCTGGAGCGGGGCCTCAGGCCGGACGCGCCGAGCGCGGAGGGTGTGATACACCGGGTGGTGCAGGGGGTGACCATCTATCCACGAGGGAAGAAAGCCACATGATCCGGGCAGTGCTCTTCGACATGGATGGGCTGATCGTTGACACGGAGCCCATCCACTTTCAGGCTTTTCGCGAGTACTTGCGGCAGTTCGGGGTGGAGATGCCCGAGTCGCTTATGCGCGGCTTCGTCGGCTTCAGCGAGGCCGAAAACATGCGCGACTTGAAGGCGAAGTACAGGATCGAGACGCCGGTGGAGGAGATGGTGCTGGGCCGCCGCGCGATCTACCTAAAACTGGTCCGGACGGAGCCGCTGACGGTCTTCCCGGGGTTCTGGGAGCTGACCGAAGAGATCGCCAAGCGCGGCCTGAAGCAGGCCGTGGTGTCCTCGTCGACGCGGGATCAGGTGGAGATCGTGCTGCCGCGGCTGTTCGAGATGCGGCCGGACCTTGGCGGGCCGGACAGCCACTTCGACGCGGTGGTCACCGGGAGCGATATCACGCACACCAAGCCGGCCCCGGACATCTACCTGCTGGCCGCGGAGAAGGTCGGCGTCCCGCCGGAGGAGTGC
>CAZWRO010000157.1:0-5204 GCA_964635365.1 uncultured bacterium
AAGCCGGCCAGATTTCCACTTTCGAACGAGAGACCTCTGACCTGGCCCTGCCGGTGGAAGTGAGACGGGCCGGCTGACAGCGAGTAACGACGGGAAACTCCTCGCTGGGATTGGCTCGCTCGGAAACTTGGGGAACGGACCTTACACATGCTGCGCACGCCCGTTGAGAATGCACGATCCCTGGCGGACGCGGGAGAGTCGAAGGCAAGTCTCCCCGTGGGGCGCATGTTCCTCCTCGGTATCCTGGCCGGGGCCTACATCGGCTTCGGTGCTCATCTCGCCACGACAGTAGGCACCGGGAACTGGTCTTGCTGGGGTCTCCGGCAGATGGCCGTGGGCGCGGCCTTCACCGTTGGCCTGATGCTAGTCGTAATAGGCGGAGCCGAGCTGTTCACGGGTAACAACCTGATGACGGTTGCCCTGTGCTCCGGGCGCATTGGAATAGGCGGCCTGCTGCGCAACTGGGGGATCGTCTATCTCGGAAACCTGGTCGGATCGGTGGGGCTGGCCCTGATCATCGCCAGGGGATCGGGGCTTCTCGCGGGCCCGGTCGGCGGCACCGCCATTAATATTGCCGCGGCCAAGGTCAGCGCGGCCCAGATCGGGGGCATTGACCACAACCTGGCCTTCTTCCTGCGCGGCATCGGATGCAACTGGCTCGTCTGCCTGGCGATCGTGATGGCGATGGCCAGTCGTTCCGTCGGCGGGAAGTATCTCGGCGTCTTCTTCCCGATCATGGCCTTCGTCGCTTCTGGTTTCGAACACTGCGTGGCCAACATGTACTTCATTCCCGCAGGCATCTTCGCCACGGGATTCGAGGCCGCTCGGGTGGCGTCTCAGCTCGAGACCGCTCAGCTCGCCGCCCTCACCTGGGGGGCTATGTGGAGCCAGAACCTGATCTCCGTCACTCTGGGCAATATCGTCGGCGGCGGCGTCTTTGTCGGCGTGACCTACTTCCTGGCCAACCTATGCGGCAGGGAGACTTCCGCCAAGGTCGTGGAGGCGGCTCCGCTGGAGCTTCCGGTGACGCTCGCGCCTGAGCCGATCCCCGCCCACGCGCGGTCGGTTGGGCCTCAGCCGGCCGAGGCAGGTTCCGGGAACTAGCCGACGCGGGGCCGACTTGTGGCAGGCGTGGAGTTCAATAGCAGGGCCTCGGATCAGGTTTCTGCGGATGGTTGGAGAGCAGAGCAGAAAGGGAGCATCGCTTTGAGCAAGGTCATCGTTGTCGACGTCAGCAAGTGCTACGCTTGTCTGGCGTGTGTTGTGGAGTGCGCCTACAAGCAGGCCGAGGCCGGTGAAGAGGTATCTCTGGCGACAGGGGTATTGGAGCACGCGGCGTGCGAAGTGATGGCGGTCGGAACCGAACCGGTACCGCTTGTGTGCAACCACTGCGAGGATGCGCCCTGTCTGACCGTGTGTCCCACGAGTGCCATCTATCGCACGTCCGATGGGGGACCGGTGCTCATGGACGAGGACCGCTGCATCGGCTGCAAGGCCTGCGTGATGGCGTGTCCGTTCGGCATGGTGAGACTTCGTCATGGTGGGAATACAGCGGTCAAGTGCGATCTATGCGTGGACCGCCTCGCGCGGGGCGAGTCTCCCGCCTGCGTCGAGGCCTGCATCACCGGCGCTCTCGAATTGAAAGAACTGGACGACGTGGTCGCGGAGACTAAGGCCCGCGCGGGAGCTATGTTGCTCACCGGACTTGGCCGACAGCAGTGAGGTCGGGCACCCTTTCGTCCACGGAGCGAGACCATGTCCCGGACTAGTGCGAGTATTGACTATGAAGGAGCGTCTGAGGCAGTCGCCGCCACCTACGGTCGAGACCCGAACTTCGTCATACCAATGCTGCAGGACCTGCAGCGTAAGTTCGGGTATATCCCGCCGGAAGCCGCGATCTGCATGGCGCGGCTTCTCGATATTCCTCTCAGCCAGATGTACGCCGTCGCCACCTTCTACTCATCGCTCAGACTCACACCGTGCGGAGACCATATGATAACGCTCTGCATGGGCACCGTCTGCTACCTCAAGGGCTCCAACAAGCTGGCCGCCAGAATACAGGAATCGTTGAACGTGGGCCCCGGCGGCACGACCGCCGACGGCCGCTTCACCTTTCAACCTATGAACTGCCTGGGGGCCTGCGGCCTGGCACCGGTGTTGGTCGTCGACGATACGTACTTCACGGAAGTGAAGCCCGTCCACGTCCCAGATATCATCGCTCGGTATGCGAGAAAGGACGGCGCGCCCCGCGATGTCCGTTGAGCATCTGGCCTGCCCGGAAGACCTAGCGCGGTTGCGCCTTCGCTCGTCGCGGCAGACGGAAGAAGACACCATCACGGTTGCGGTGTGCATGGACACGTCCTGTTGCGCCAAGGGGGCCGAAGGGCTCTGGTCTGCGTTCGAGACCGCACTTAACATGGCCTCCGAGAGGGGCATCCACATCGAGTTGAAGCGAACGGCGTGCCACGGTCTTTGCGAACGGGGCCCGTTGGTTGTCATCGCGCCAGGCGACGTTCTCTACCAGAACGTGAAGCCGGAAGATGTCGAGCAGATAATCGAGGAGACGGCCGTGGCAGGCCGGGTGCTGGAGTCACTTATTTACGAAGACCCGGAGACCGGAGAGAAGATTCCCTCTCCGAGTGGGATACCGTTCTACACGAAGCAAATGCGCCTGGTGTTGCGGCACAACGGGGCCATCGACCCGGAGAGCATCGACGACTACGTCGCCGTCGGAGGCTACGACGCGCTGGCTAAGGTTCTCACGCAGATGACTCCAGAGCAAGTGATTGCCGAGGTGGAGACCTCGCGCCTTCGCGGTCGTGGCGGCGGAGGATTCCCCACCGCCCGCAAGTGGCGATCCTGTCGAGTAGCTGAAGGCTCTCCGAAGTACGTTATCTGCAATGGTGACGAGGGCGACCCGGGCGCGTTCATGGACCGGTCAATCATGGAGGCCAATCCCCACGCCGTCATCGAGGGTATGATCATCGGAGCCTACGCGATTGGGTCGGCCCAAGGATTTGTATACGTACGCAACGAGTACCCTCTCGCCGTGCGACGGGTGCGGAAGGCTATCGACGACGCGCACGAGCGCGGCCTGCTGGGAGACAACATCCTCGGCACCGGCTTCGACCTCGATATCACTATCAACCGCGGAGCCGGGGCCTTCGTCTGCGGGGAGTCAACGGCGCTGATGGCCTCGCTCGAAGGGCATCCGGGAGAACCGCGGGCGAAGTACGTGCACACCGTGGAAGTCGGGCTTCACGGCAAGCCCACCTGTCTGAACAACGTCGAGACCTGGGCGAACGTTCCCGCCATCATCTCCCAGGGCGGGACATGGTTCGCTTCCATCGGCACCGAGGGGAGCAAGGGCACCAAAGTCTTCTCGCTTGCCGGCAAGGTGCGGAATCCGGGAGTGGTCGAGGTGCCGATGGGGATGACGCTCCGCGAGATCGTCTGTGGCATCGGCGGTGGCGTACCCGGCGGAAAGCGAATCAAGGCGGTACAGACCGGAGGACCCTCGGGCGGCTGTATCCCGGAAAGCCTGCTCGACACTCCCGTTGATTTCGATCAGCTTTACGACCTCGGATCCATGATGGGCTCGGGCGGGCTCATCGTCATGGACGAGGACACGTGCATGGTGAATGTGGCACGCTATTTCCTCAACTTTCTTCGGGAGGAATCTTGTGGGAAGTGCACGGCCTGTCGCGAAGGAACTGCGCAGATGTGCGACATCCTCAACCGGATGTGTACTGGCAAAGGCCGGGAGGGCGACGTTGAACTTCTCCTAGACCTCTGTCAGACTCTAGAAGATGCCGCACTTTGCGCTCTTGGCACGAGCGCGGCCAACCCCGTCCGCAGCACCATTAGGTACTTCCGAGACGAGTACGATCAACACATTCGCAAGCAGTACTGCCCGGCCCATGAGTGCCAGGGCCTCTTCTCCTATGAAGTGATCTCCGAAAAGTGTCGGGGATGCGGAGCCTGCGTGAAGGAATGTCCGGTAGAGGCCATTAGCGGAGAGAAGGGGAAGCCGCACGCGATAGACCAGAGTCTGTGCGTCCGGTGCGGAGCTTGCTTCGACATTTGCTCCTTCTCCGCCATCGCGGGAGTTAGGCCGAGAGATGGAAGCCCAGCCGGGGCAGCAGTGCAAGTCGAGGGGAGCTGATGGCGACAGTAACGATAGACGGTCGGAAGGTGGAGATCGACGAGGGTCGCACGGCGCTGGAAGCGGCGCACGCGGCCGGCGTGGAGATTCCCACGCTCTGCTACCATCCCGCAGTCGCTCCCTATGGCGCCTGTCGATTGTGCCTGGTCGAGGCCACGCTGCGCGGGCGAACGCGCATGGTCACTTCCTGCTGCTATCCGGTGCGGGAGGGGCTGGAGATTGCAACGGACACTGAGCGGGTGAAGGCCGCCCGCCGCGGTGTCATGCAGTTGCTCCTCGCGCGCGCACCCCAGTCGGAGTGGCTTCGCGAGTTTGCGGCCCGCATGGGTGTCACGGAGCCTCGCTTCCCCACGGTTACACGTGCCGACCACGACTGCATTCTCTGCGGGCTGTGCGTGAGCGTTTGCTCGGAGGTTATGGGGGTTGCGGCAATATCCTTCGCCAGCCGCGGCGTGGACCGTATCGTCGCAACCCCTTTTCTAAGGCCCGCTGACTCCTGCATCGGCTGCGGCGCATGTGCGGCTGTCTGCCCGGTTGGCGCTATCCAACTTCAGTGGACCGACGGCCAGGTCGAAATCTCTCCGTTCAGCACCCGATTGGCCATGACGCGCTGCGAGGAGTGCAACGCGCCGATTACGGCTTTGCCGTTTCGCGAGCGCCTGGAGAAGGAGCTGCGTCCTGAGCTGGCCGGCGCTCTTCGTCTCTGCGACTCGTGCAAGCGAAGCCACGCCGCCGCGGTTATTAAGAAGGCTTCTCACCTCAACGGGTCCCTCGCTGCCGTCAGCGCGCCCGCCAAGGGCGGATGATGGCCGGCCACTCAGCCGCAATCGCTTCCGTCTGAGTTCCTTCGCACTAATCGCGGCCGCGACTATTCGCCCGGAGGACCGCACGTCTGCCCGCCCTCCCACCTGAGCTTGATTTCGGCTATACTAGGCCGACGGCTATGCCGCCGCGTGCAGCCGCACGACTGGGCGGCAATCTCGGGGGAGGAATGACAGATGTCGGCTTTCAACGGACTCGGAATGCACCTGGGGAATCT
>CAZWRO010000158.1:0-5185 GCA_964635365.1 uncultured bacterium
ACGGGCTGTATCTGCTTGAAAACAGCGTCGCCTGGCTGAACCGATCGTTGGTGCTCGTGTCTCTGCTGGTGATAACGCCGGTGGTGACGTTCTGGGTGCTGCGCGACTACCACAGGCTGGGCCGGCGCCTGCTGCGGGCGCTGCCTGAGCGGCACCGGCAGCCGACGCTGGGGATATTGCACGATATCAACCAGGTGGCGGGTAGTTACTTGCTGGGGATGGTGACGATGGCGGTGCTAGTCGCCATCTTCGCGGTGATCGTGCTGACGGTGGGGAAGGTGTCGTTCTCCTGGCTGCTCGGGATTATGACGGGGGTGCTGTATGTGATTCCGTATATCGGGTTTCCGTCGGCGATGGTGGTGATCGCGCTGACGATGGGGGTGACGGGGCAGACGCTGGCGCAGATTGTGATAGTGCTAATCGTGTTGATGGCCGGGAACGTGTGCTTCGACTACGGGGTGACGCCCCGGGTGATCGGGCGGAAGGTGGGGCTGCATCCGCTGCTGGTGATCTTTGCGGTGCTGGCGGGGGCGACGTTGTTCAAGTTCGTGGGAATAGTGATTGCGGTTCCGCTGGCCGGGGCGATCAAGGTGGTGCTGCTGCACTTCTTCCCCGAGGTGTTCGGTTCCGACGAGACAGATGCAGCGCCGGCGTGAGTCTGCTATAATACCCGCGCGCCCGGCCGGATATGGCCGGCGTAACCATTATTGGACGGTTGGGCAGGCATGACCAGTCGGGAGCTGCGGCAGAGCTTTCTAGATTTCTTCGCGAAGCGAGGCCATCGCGTGATGGCCGGCTCTCCTCTGAAGCCCACTGACGAGACCACGCTGTTCACCATTGCGGGGATGCAGCAGTTCGTGCCGTGGTTTCGGGGGCTGGTGCCGGCGGAGGCGCCGCGGGTGGCGACCTGCCAGAAGTGCTTCCGGTCGGATGATATCGAGGAGGTCGGAAGGACGCCGTGGCACGAGACGTTCTTCGAGATGCTGGGAAATTTCTCGTTCGGCGACTACTTCAAGCGCGGCGCGATCGAGTATGGCTGGGAATATGTGACGAAGGTGCTGGAGCTGCCGGAGTCACAGCTCTGGATCACAGTTCACCCGGAGGATGATGAGTCGCCCGGGATCTGGCGGGACGTTACCGGGATTTCGGCCGGCCGGATCGTGGAGGATGGAACGAATTGGTGGGGTCCGGTGGGCAAGTTCGGGCCGTGCGGACCCAATACCGAGATCCACGTGGATTGTGGAGAGGAGCTGGGTTGCGGTCGGCCGGAGTGCGGTCCGACGTGCGAGTGCCGGCGGTTCGTTGAGATTTGGAATCTGGTCTTCCAGATGTACAACAAGACGGAGGCCGGGGAGCTGGAGCCGTTGCCGAAGCCGGGTGTGGACACGGGGATGGGGTTCGAGCGGGTGGCCGCGGTGATGCAGGGAGTCTCTTCCGTGTTCGACACGGACCTACTGGCGCCGATCACGTCTTCGCTGCTGTCGCAGGTACGGGCGGTCAACAGCAAGCTTCCGGAAGAGCTGAACGAGGATCAGGCGCGCGCGGCGAGGGTGATAACGGATCATACGCGCGCGCTGACGTTCCTGCTGGCGGATGGCTTCACTCCTTCCAACGACGGGGCCGGGTATGTGGTGCGGCGGGTGCTGCGGCGGGCCTATCGGTTCGGCCGCGTCCTGGGGGTGGAGGAGCCGTTCCTGCACAAGCTGGCGCCGTCGGTGGTGGAGCTGATGGGGGAGGTCTATCCCGAGCTTCGGTCGGGGCAGGAGCGGGCCGTGACGTGGCTTCGGCAGGAGGAGAAGCAGTTCGAGGAGACGCTGGAGCGAAGCTATGGCCCGCTGATCGAGGCGATAGGTCGCGCGAAGGCGGCGGGCGCGAAGAAGTTGGCCGGAGAGGATGCGTTCAAGCTGTACGATACGTATGGGCTGCCGAAGGAGCTGGCGGCGGAGGTCGCCGCGGAAAACGGACTGGCCCTGGATGAGGAGGGGTTCGAGAAGGCGATGGAGGAGCAGCGGCAACGGGCGAGGGCGCGTGCGGAACAGGACTTCGCGTTTGCCGTGAGATCGGGCTATGCGAGCTACGTGAACAAGACGCAATTCCTCGGTTATGGTGGGTGCGAGGCGGAGGGGTCGGTGATAGGTATCATTACGGAGGAGGGCCCGAAGGAGAAGCTGAAGGCGGGGGAGTCGGGGGAGGTGTTCTTGGATCAGACGCCGTTCTATGCAGAGATTGGCGGGCAGGTGGGGGATCGCGGGACCTTGGAGGGGGATGGCACTCGCGCGGTGGTGACGGATACGACTTATCCCGTGGAGGGGGCGCACGCGCAGTCGGTCCGGGTGGTCCGGGGGACGCTGAGGGTGGGGCAGCGGGTGAGGGCGCAGGTCGACGCGGAGCGCCGGCAAGCCATCGCGCGGGCGCATACGGCGACGCATCTGCTGCACCATATGCTTCGCCGGGTGCTGGGGGAGCACGCGGCGCAGTCGGGGTCGCTGGTCGATGCGGACAGGCTGCGCTTCGATTTCTCGCACTTCGCGGCGGTGACGCGGGAGGAGCTTGAACGTATCGAGGAGGGGGTGGTGGCGCTGGCGCTGGAGGACCACGAGCTGGCGACTCCGCAGATGGGGATAGAGCAGGCGCGGGCGATGGGGGCGGTGGCCCTGTTCGGGGAGAAGTACGGCGAGCGGGTGCGGGTGGTGCAGATTGGTGGATTCAGCAAGGAGCTGTGCGGGGGCACGCATCTGCGGCGCAGCAGCGCCATCGGCGGGTTCGCGATTGTGGGGGAGGGCAGTATCGGCGCGGGGCTGAGGCGGATTGAGGCGGTGACGGGCCGGGAGGCGCACAACCTGGTCGCGCGGCAGCGCGAATGGTTGGGAGAGGCGGCGGGGGGACTGCGGTGCAAGCCGGAGGAAATCGGCGCCAGGGTGAAGTCGTTGCAGTCGGAGCTGCGGCAGTCGCAGCGGGAGATCGTCCGGCTGCAGCAGCGCCAGGCGGGGAACATGACGGCGGACCTGCTGGAGCAGGTCTCGGAGGTGGACGGGGTCAAGGTGCTGGCCGCTCGGGTGGACAACATGGCTGCGGAGGCGATGCGGAATGTGGCCGACGGCCTGCTGTCGAAGCTTGGCTCCGGCGTGGTGGTGCTGGGGGGCGAGCGGGGCGGCCGAGTTCAGTTGGTCAGCGAGGTGTCTAAGGACTTGGTGGCCGCTGGCTATCATGCCGGGAACCTGGCGCGCGAGGTGGCCAAGCTGACGGGCGGCGGCGGCGGTGGGCGGCCGGACTTCGCGCAGGCTGGGGGCAAGAACCCGGAGCAGCTGGATGAAGCGCTGGCCAAGGTCAAGGAGCTGGTTGCCGCCCAGAAGGGGTAGGCGCCGGCGACAATTCTCCCTTCCGCGGTGCCTGCTGCTCGTGAGCTTCGGCCTGGCCGCCGCAGGCGCGAGCCTGGCGCAGGGCCAACCGGCGGAAGCGCCTGAGATCCGCGATGTCGAGGTGGCCGAAGTCGCGGGAACGCGAGCCCTTCTGGTAACGATTCCCGGCGTGAACTGGGGGGAGCTGCGCGCCGCGGACAGGCCCCATCTCCACCGCCTGATGGAACGCGGGGCGGTGGGGCTGATGCCCGTGGCGGACCCCTCTGATGCTGACCCGAACCGGACTTGGGTTACTCTCGGCGCGGGCCGATCGGCCGTCGGCGCGGCGGCGTTGATGGGTGTTGGTAGGGGCGGGGAGATGGTCGTCGAGGTGGAGGGGCTGCGGGCGGCCAACCGGGAGGCGCATACCAGCGCCCGCATTGGATTGCTGGGGGATTTGCTGCGGGCGGCGGGTGTGGGCGCGGCGGTTGTCGGGGAGGGCGGCACTGGTCCCGCGGCCGAGAAGTGCCTGGGTGCGGTGGTGCTGGCCGACAGTGAGGGGAGAGTGGACTGGGTGGAGACACCGCAGGGGTGCTCGGCCGAGGAGATCGGCGCGGCCCTGAGCGGCACGCTGCGGGGACATCGGGTGGTGCTGGTCGACCTCTGCCGCGCGGCGACGGCCGAGGAGGCGGACGAGATCATCGGGGAGGCGATGGCGGCGCTGGAGCCGTATGACGCGATGTTGATGGTGGTCTCGCCGGTTTCCCCTCACTACGCGGATCCCAGGAGACGCAGTCTGGGGCCGGTGGTGCTGTACGAGAATAGGGAGCGGAACGCGCCTGGTTTGCTGACGAGTGGAAGCACGCGTTGGCCGGGGTTGGTGGCGGCGGTTGATGTGGCGCCGACGGTGCTCGGCTGGTTGGGTGTTGGGGAGGGGAGCGGGTCTCAGGAGATGCGCGGCCGCGACATGAGGTCATCGCCGGCGCCGGAGGCGATGAGCCGAGTGGAGGAGTTGGACGGCGCGCTGACGAGTCGGTATCGGTTGCGCTTCGCGGTCGTGAAATGGTATGTGGCCTGTGGGCTGGCGATGCTGGTGGTGGGGCTGGGACTGGCGAGGTGGCGGCCCGGCGGGCTGAGGTTCGTGGGAGGCGCGGGTTTGGCCTTCGCTCTGCTTCCGGTAGGGCTGCTGCTGTCGCCAATGTTTGGGCTGGAACCGGAGTGGAGACACCTGGCGGTGGCCGGCGGTATCTCGGTGGCGGGGGGGATCTTGGCGGCGCGCTGTCGGCGCCCGGCGTGGGCGCTGGCGGCGTCGATGGTGGTGGGGTCGGCGTTGATCGCGGGAGATGTGGTGTTCGGCTCGTGGCTGATGCGGCGCTCGGCGTTGGGGTTCACGGTGATGTGGGGGTCGCGGTTTTACGGCATCGGCAATGAGTATATGGGGGTGTTGGCGGCGATGACGGCGCTCGGGCTGGGGGCGTTGGTGCAGGTGGCTCCGAGGGCCGGCGGCCTCGCGGGAGTGCTGGGAGCGGCCGTCGTGCTGGCGGTGGGCGCTCCGGGATGGGGGGCGAATTGGGGCGGCTCCTTCGCAGTGGCGGCGGGATTGGTGGCCTTGTGGGCTCTGTATTCCCGGCAAAGCCGGCCTCGCGCGGCGCTGGGAGCGGTGGTGTTGCTGGCGGCGAGTGTGATTACGCCGGCCGGCCTGGACCTGCTGCGGCCGGTGGGGGAACGCTCGCACATCGGCTCCGGCGCGGCGGCCCTCGTGACGGGGCAGGGAGGGGTGCTGGTGGATACGATGTCGCGGAAGCTGGCCCTGAACTGGTCGATCCTGGCGGCCGGGAAGTGGGGGG
>CAZWRO010000159.1:0-5178 GCA_964635365.1 uncultured bacterium
ACGTTGGGCTGCTGGAGATCGGACAGGTGGCGGCGGTCACCGTGGACGCCTTCCTCGGCGAACAGTTCCGGGCCCGCGTCACGCGAATCGATCCCCAAGCCGTCACCGAGCAGAACGTGACTACCGTATTGGTGACGGTGCGGATTGACGGCGTCGATGAGCGCCTGAAGCCGGGGATGACCGCGGGGTGTGAGTTCTTTGCCGAGCGGGCCGAGGATGTACTTAGTCTGCCGAACCGCGCCTTCCGCGAGAGAGACGGCCAGCAGACCGTGCTGGTTCGACAGGGCGAGGAAATCGTTCCCCTTACGGTAGAGGTGGGGATCGTCGGTGACACCACGACCGAAATACGGGGCGGGCTCAACGAAGGAGACGAGGTAGTGCTGCCTTCCCTGGGGGAAACCCCCGGCGACGGGGAGAACTGGGCCAGGGAGCGCGGCCGGCGAATGGGCGGCGCGGGCGGATTCATTCGGAGCGGCGGGTAGGGCGACTGAGGTACAGCACATGGGCTTCTGGGAATCAGTAGTAATAGCCCTCGAGGGCTTGGCGACGAATCGTCTCCGCTCGGCTTTGACGATGCTCGGGGTGATCTTCGGCGTGGGGGCCGTAATCGCGGCCGTGTCCATGACGGAGGGCGCGAAGGCGGCTACGCTGGCCGAGTTCGAGCGATTCGGCACAAATGTCCTGACGGTGCGGTCGGGACAATCGAGACGGGGCCCCGTCCGCGGTGGGATGGGCTCGATGGCGACGCTCACTGAGTCGGACGGGCAGGCCATCCTGGATGAATGCTCGGTCTGCATCGCCGTGGCACCGGAACTCAGCGCCCGGGAGCAAGTCGAGGCGGGGAACGAGAATACGAACACGAGCATAGTCGGCACCACTGAGATGTACCCACAGGTGCGCAACTTCGAGATGGCCGAGGGATCTTTCTTCTCCGAACAAGATGTGATCGGCCGGCGGAAGGTGGCGGTCCTGGGCCCGACTGTGGTCGAGAATCTCTTCGGTCCGGGCGAATCCGTGCTCGGGGAGCGCATCAAGATCCGCGGGGCGACGTTCCACGTGATCGGCCAATTCGTCGCGAAGGGCGATGCGGGGCACTTCAGCCCGGACGACCAGATCGTGGTGCCCATCAGCACCGCGCGCTATCGCCTCGGCGCAGGTGGCCACGCCCCCGGCACGCCGCGCGATAACGTGGGCGGTATGGGGGTGATGTTTCCCGACATGAGCCTGGCCGACGAGGCCAGAGCTCAAGTGGAGGCCCTGCTCCGCCAGCGTCACGGAATCGGACCGGCCGACGAGGACGACTTCCGCATCATGGCGGCGGCCGACATGATCCAGGGCGCGCAAGAGGCAAACCGCATCATGACGCTGCTGTTCGGATCGATCGCGGCCGTGTCGCTGCTGGTCGGGGGAATCGGCATTATGAACATCATGCTCGTTTCGGTGACGGAGCGAACGCGGGAGATAGGGCTGCGAAAGGCCATCGGCGCGACGCCCCATGACATCTTGCTCCAGTTCCTTATCGAATCCGTGACGCTCAGTCTGCTTGGGGGAGTGCTCGGCGTGGCGCTCGGCGTCGGCACGGCCTACTCCCTTCGAGTCTTTGGATTGAACACGGCAGTCTCCCTGCCTTGGGTTCTGATTTCGTTCTCGTTTGCGGGAGTCGTCGGCGTCTTCTTCGGCCTGCTGCCTTCACGCAAGGCGGCCATGCTCGATCCCATAGAGGCACTTCGGTATGAGTAACAGAGTGAAGAGACGGGTGAATGGAATAGCGGCGTTTGCGCTGGCGCTGGTCTGCTCGGCGGCGGCCGCGGTCGCCGACGACGGAGGCTCGGCCGGGCCGCCGGAGATTCCCGCGGGTCCGCTGACGTTGGCGCAGTGCATGCGCCTCGCGCTGGAGCAGAACCCGGGGCTCGTCGCCTCCCGACAGGGTGTCATCGGGGCGCGGGCGGGGCTGACCCGATCCCGCAGCAGCTATTATCCGCAGCTATCGCTGGCGGCGACGGAGGCCGTCGGGAGCGGTGCCGCGGGCGATGATACGGAGCGAACCGAAGATGTCGACGTCGTCCTGCGTCAGACGTTGTGGCAGAGCGGCCGGCGGCAGAGCGTAGCGGAGAGCACGGCCGGACTCGCCTCCGCGGAGTTCGGCTACGCGGGGGCCGCGCAGTCGCTGCTGGAGCAGGTGGCGAGGGACTACTACGGTGTGCTCGCGGCGGAGCGGTTGGTGGAGGTGACGGAAGACGCGGTGGCCTCGGCGACGAGCCATCTCGAGGACGTGCGGGCTCGCATCGAAGTGGGGGTCGCGGCGGAGGTGGATGAGTTCACGGCGCAGGACGATCTCGCCCGCGCGCGGCTAACGCTGATCGATTCGCGGAGCAGTGTGCGGGTATCCTATGCGCGCTTGACCACAACCATGGGCCTATCGCCACTAACCTCCGTGGAACTGGCGCAACCGTCTCCCCTCACCACTGAAGCAGTCCCGACGCTCACCGAGGCGCTGGCGACGGCCGAGGAGACTCGTCCCGATATACTGAGCGCCAGGGCTTCACTGGAGGGCGCCCGTAATGGCGTGAGGCGGGCGGAAATCAACCGCGGTCCGACCACCGATGTCAGCGGGAGGTACGGCTCGGGTTACACAGACTGGACGCGCCGCGATCCCTCCTGGGAGGTTGCGCTTACGCTGGCCTGGCCCCTATTCGACGGATTCGCGACGGCTGCGGAGGTGACCTCTGCGCGCGCCTCCTATGCCCGGTCGCAAGCCCAACTGCAAGGCGCGCTCAACGAGGCTGCCTTGGAGGTCGAGACCTCGCTCGCGGAGGTCGAGCGCACCCGAGAGCGCGTGGCCGCAAGCGCGCTATCGGTGGCGGCCGCCGACGCGCGCCTGAGGGCCGCCGAGGGCAGGTATCAGGAGGGCGTCGGCATTCTCCTGGAGGTTACCGACGCGCGCGCTTCCCTCACCGACGCGCTGCTCAGCCAGGTGCGGGCCAAGTACGACTACCGGATCTCGCGGGTGGGGTTGCGGCAAGTGTTGGGCACGCTGGTTGGGCCAGAAGCCAATGAGCGGTGAGGCACGTGGGATGATCGAGGTGATCGATCTGCGCAAGGAATACCAAATGGGCCAGGTGACGGTGGATGCCCTCTGCGGTGTTTCGCTCCGCATTGAGCGCGGTGAGTTCGTGGCTATCATGGGGCCCTCGGGGTCGGGGAAGTCTACCTTCATGCATCTCATCGGCTGCCTCGACAGGCCGACTTCGGGCACCTGCAGCCTGGATGGCACCGAAACGTCGACCCTCGACGAGTACGGACTGGCAAGGGTCCGAAACCAGAAGATAGGCTTCGTGTTCCAGAGCTACAACCTGCTGCCGCGGGCGATGGCGCTGCGCAACGTGGAGCTGCCGCTGCTCTATGCGCGGGCCACAGACCGCGAGGAGCGGGCCACCGCGGCCCTCGAAGCGGTCGGCCTGGCCGACCGCCTTCATCACCGTCCGGGCGAGCTGTCCGGCGGGGAGCAGCAGCGGGTGGCGATCGCGCGGGCGCTGGTCAACGATCCGGCCGTCATCCTGGGCGATGAGCCGACGGGCAACCTGGCGACAGTGCAGGGGGAGGAGATCATGGCGATCTTCCGCCGGCTCCACCAGGAAGGGAAGACGATTCTGATCGTAACGCACGAGCCGCACATCGCCAGCTATGCGCAGCGCATCGTGCATTTCCGCGACGGCCTGATTGAGGGGGAGGAACTGGTGGAGGCTTCGGCCTCGTAGCACGCGGTGGCGAGGACGTTCTGAGCGGCCCGCGCCACGCACGAGTACCCTTACGCAGCACTTGACGCCCACAGGACGCGTTGGCCTATTGCGCCGCGCAGCACTCCCCGGCTTCCGTGAGCCCGGCGAACTCCGCGATACTCGTCATGGGCGCCACCGTTCGCTCCACTGTGATGTCCCCGAGCACGAGTGCCCGCTCCTGCTCTGTTACCTCGTGGAAGTCTGGGCCGGCCACCGCGCCCTGCAGATGGGACAGGAGATCGTGCATCAACCACTGGATGATCTGGATGTTCGTGTCGCACAGCCAGGTATCGAACTTCAGCGGATCGCCCATCAGCATCTGGCTGTCGTACGCGCAGCCACCGCCACAGGTGGGCAGCGCCGGGCAGGTCATGCACTCCCTCGTGTCGAGGGGGCTGCGAGCGGCCCAGCTCATGAAGTCCGAGACGGCCTCCTCGGAGAACTCCTCCAGTGGTACAAACGACCGGCCGTCACTGGCGTTGTACTCGCAGATTCCCGCCGTCCCGTTTGGGGCGACGACAACCTTGCCCCCGCAGCCGGCGCAGGCGTAGCGCCTCCAGGTCCCATTGACAAACGGCCCGAGCTTCTCGCACATCTGCTGGTGGTAGATGCCCATTCTGCGCGCCGCCAGGAAAGTCTCGATCTGTATGCGGGTGGCCATCTCCGACGAAACCTGCCACCGACTCCGCCCAGTGCTCATCGGATGCAGCTGCGTTATGGCCCCGGCTTTGTCGGGCCGCAAGTCGTCCAGCATCGCCTCGAAGGACTCAACGAATCGATCCTCCGTCGCCTTCGTCACCGTAGCGTTGACGCCCATCCTGCAGCCGTGCTTCTTCGCGTTGCGGTAGCCCGCCACCGACCCCTCGTAGCTGCCTCCGCCGGTGGCGAGCTTGCGGAGCCGGTTGTGGACTTCCTCCACGCCGTCGAGCGAGAGCAGCACGAAGACATCATTCGCCGCAAGAAACTCGGCCGTCTCGTCGTCGATGGCGAGGCCGTTCGTCTGCAGCATGATGTCCGTGTTGGCGCTCTCCGGCCCCTGGCGCACGTGGGAGATTGCCGCGAAGACCGTCTCGGGGACCAGCAGCGGCTCGCCGCCGAAGAGCACGAGTGTCCGCTTGGCGCCACTCGGCGCCCGCCCCAGGACGTGATCGATGGCCTCCCGCGCCTCCTGGGGAGACAGACGGAATCCGGCTTGCTGCCCCTGCTTCCGGACGATCCGGCAGTACCCACATTGCAACTGACAGTCCAGCGTCGGGACTAGGTACAGGGCCTTCACATCATGCAGGCCAGTGCGAGCAGTGCTTGAGGCCGACTCCGGCAGCCCCGAACTCGGGCTGGCGATGAGATCGCGGACGTCAGAGGGAAGCGTGTCCGGGCTCGCCTCTCCGGAGAGGACGGC
>CAZWRO010000160.1:0-5170 GCA_964635365.1 uncultured bacterium
TTGTGCCTGCCTGTGGGAGGACCGGGCAAGTCTCTGAGCCTTGGTGTTCGCTCCGTTGACATCACAAACCGACGGGCTGGGTTCTTGCAGCCCTCGCCGGGGTAGAGTATAACTACCCCTGAGTAGTATCCCACCTCCGGAGGTGTCAATGCGTTATCGCGTCCTGGGAAGGACTGGGCTGAAAGTATCAGCACTTGGATTCGGCACGATGCGGTTGAAGATGGTCGACGGCCATGTGGATCAAGACTTAGCCATCGCCGTCTTGCACCGCGCCATGGACTTGGGCATAAACTATTTCGACGGCGCCGTCGGCTACTGCAACGCCGAGAGCGAGATCACACTTGGGAAGGCCTTGAAGGGAAGGCGGGACGGCATTGTCGTTTCTACGAAGTACCCTGTGTGGGACCCTTATACTTTGAAGGCCGACGATTGCCGAAGAATCATAGAGCAGTCGTTGTCACGCCTCGATATCGACGCCATCGACATCTATCACATGCACTCCCTGGACTGGAACTCGGCCCAGAAAGTGCTCGCCAAGGGCGGCGCGATGGAGGCGGCCCGCCAGGCGAAGGAAGAGGGGCTGGTCAAACATCTGGGGTTCTCATTTCACGATGACCCCAAGCGGATGATCGATATCATCCAGGCCGGTCCTGACTTCGACGTAGTGACCTGTCAGTACAACCTGCTCGATCCCGGCAATGAGGACAGCATGGCCTACGCGCGCGAGCACGGTTTGGGGGTGGTCGTCATGGGACCGGTCGCCGGCGGCCGACTGGGTTTCCCGTCCGACATGCTCCAGGAAGTGCTGCCAGGCAAGATCAGCAGCAGTCCCGAGTTGGCTCTGCGCTTCGTCCTTTCGAACCCAAACGTAACGGTCGCCCTGTCCGGCATGAGCACGCCCGAGATGGTCGAGGAGAACGCGGCTACGGCCGCTCGCGAAGAGCCGCTCACGCCGGAAGAGCAGCCGCGCATTCTCGAGATGATCAAAGAGAACCAGCGCCTTTCCGAACTCTACTGCACCGGATGCGGCTACTGCATGCCGTGCCCGAACGGAGTTAACATACCAGAGAACTTCCGGCTCATGAACCTGCACCGCGTCTGGGGGCTGACCGGATCGGCCCGCGAGAGATACACGTGGTTCGGGCCTAAGGAGCCGAACAACCTGAACGCCGGTGCTTGTGTGGAATGCGGCGAATGCGAGCCGAAGTGCCCGCAGAAGATACCCATAATCGAGCAGCTCAAGGAAACCCACCGAACGCTCGGGGAAGTCTAGGTGCGAAACCAGAGCCGGCAATAGGGCCGGCTGCCACTTGCGACTGAGCGCCCGGCCTTGGTATAATGCCGGGCGCTATCCTATGGCCCAGAATCCTCCAGACGTTTCATCGGTGCAGGCCTCGCGCGGCAGACGATCAGTCCTACCGGCTCGCACTCTATGGTTGTGGTTGGCACTGTTCTCAGCGTTAGCGTTGGCTCGTCTCGCGGACGCTTTCGTAATGCAATTCCTGGAGCCGCTCAACCACTCTCCCTTCGCCGACCTGTTGAGCAACACGGTCCGTTGGCTTGGCAACGGGAAGTTCCAGATCCCCGCCATGCTCCTCATGATTGGGGTCGGAGCCATACTTGCCCGTCGCGTCTACCGGGCCGGCGGCTGGGCGTTGCTCGCTTTTCTGGTTTCCGGCGCCATCGCCAACATCATCAAAGTGGTTGTTCATCGCCCGCGGCCCTGGGTGGAGCTGCCGCCACCGGAGAGCTGGGCTGGATACCTCCGCATGAGCGAGTTTCAATCCTTTCCCTCGGGTGACAGCACCACGACCTTTGCGATTGCCACGGTGCTGGGTCTGATGTTTCCTAGGCTGCGCGTGCCGCTGCTGATCGTCGCGGTGATTGTCGCCATCGCTCGCGTCCTCGTGGGCAGCCATTACCCCTCCGACGTCTGCGCGGGCGCTATGCTGGGCCTCGCTGTCGGGAGACTGGTCGCGCGAACCGCGCTCCGGAGAGAGCGGCAAGGTTCCACCGATCCGACGTACAAGGGCCTCCCGTGACACGAACCGATAGCGCGCGCATAGTGGCACTCCTCCTGCTGCTGGCGGGTACACTCACCATCTTCCTGGCCGGTCTCGGTCGACTGCCTCTGTTTGGTCGTGATGAGGCCCTCTATGCCGAAGCCGGAAGAGAAATGCTGGCCACCGGCGACTGGGTCACACCACGCGTGAACGGAGGCCCCTTTCTCGAGAAGCCCCCGCTCTATTACTGGATGGCGGCCCTCACCTATCGAGCCTTGGGGGCTTCCCCGTTCGCCGCACGCCTGCCGGCTGCACTCATGGCCGTTCTCACCGTCTTCCTCACGGCCTCCATCGGAGCACGCGTGTGGGGCCGGCGCGCCGGGCTGCTGGCAGGCGTCGTCTTGGCCACTTCACTTCAGATGGCAATGATAGGCCGCATGGGCATCCTCGACGTGCCCCTCACATGCCTCACTGTGCTTGCACTGATGGCTTACGCACGCTGGCGCAGGCAAGCTGGAATGACCGCGGCCGTCGGATTCGGGTTGTGCGTCGGATTGGCCGTGCTGCTAAAAGGAATGGCGGGGATGCTGCCGGTGGCCGTCGCCGTCGTGCACACAGTCTTCTTCCGCGGTCGACCCGCGCCGGAGAGGGACGGAGGGCCTGCTCACGCCGTGCCGACGTACGGTCGACTGGCACCGATCACCATGGCCTGTCTCGTGGCCATCCTCGTCGCCTCTCCCTGGTTCGTCCTCATGGGAATGCGCCACGGGGAAGCGTTCGGATCCATATTGTTTCTGCGGGAGCATCTCACGCGCATGGTCCAGCCGATGCAGGGCCACGGCGGACCGGTCTGGTATTACCTGGCACTAATCGCGGTTTCGTTCTTCCCGTGGGTTGCGTTTCTGCCGGCGGCCATGCGCCCTGACAGCCGGCCGTGCAATGAAGATCAGGCGCTCTGGCAGAGTCTGGCCTTGGTCTGGATTGCCGTCATCCTGATCCCCTTCTCGCTGGTCAGCACCAAGCTTCCCGGATACGTCACACCCCTCTTCCCGGCGATGGCCCTGCTGGTCGGGGCGGAGCTGGACCGCAACCTGCGCGAATCTCGCCGGGGCGTGTGGATCGCCGCGGCAGCTGGTGCTTTCGTCCTTTCCGCATTCGTGGTGCTGCTGCCGATCGCCGGCGAACGGCTGGGCGCCAGAGTGGGTGCCTCACACGCAGCTTGGCTGCTCATCCCTCCGGTCTCAATCTGGGTGGGCGGATACGGGCTCATCGCCTTGGGATGCATTCGCGCGCTCGCGGGGGGCCGGAAAGTTGCCACTGGCATGCTGCTGGCGGGCCAGTGCGTGATAGTTGCCGCGGTGTTGGGAGGCGTTCTGCCGGTGCTCTCGCCATATCTGGGGGGCGCCACCTCTACGCTTGCAGAACTGGCAGAGCGGGAGCTGCCCCATAGCCAGGTTGTGCTGTACGAGACCCGCGCCGAGAGCGTCGCCTTTGTACTAGAGCGATCAGTGCCCGTTTTCTCGAATGACCAGCAGGAACAGTTATTGGCTGCCATGCGAGCGCAACCCACGGCCCTCCTGGCGCCCCTCAGGGAAGATGCCTTTTGGAGGCAGTTGCCGGCACGACGCATCTGGCGCAACGGAGATCACGTGCTCCTGGATATACCGCGGACTTCCGACGAGCCGGCAGAACGCCCTGCAACGTGAGCCAAGCCTGCTGCCGCGCTTCCCATCGGGCTTGACGAAGCTCCTCATCCCGCCTCTCCCTGCCAGGAGTGGCCCCGCGCATGCGGAATGAAACAACAAACAACTGCGCGAGGGGATTTAGCATGTCCACCATAGACTTCGAGAAGATCAAGGCTTGTATCGACGTCCCGGCGGCGGCCGAACGGCTTCTATCCAAGAGCGAGAGAGAAGTGCGCTTCAGCTTGAATCTACTGCTCTACCCTGAGGGCCTTGTGGAAGCTGACGCCTACGTCGTTTACCACAATACCGCGCGCGGTCCGGCGAAGGGCGGCCTGCGTATATGGCCCACCGTGACGCTCGACCACACAAGGGCCTTGGCCGAGTTGATGACGTGGAAGACGGCGCTCGTTGGTGTGCCCTTTGGCGGCGGCAAGTCTGGCATCTGCCTCGATCCAAAGCAGTTCCCAGGGGCCACCAAGACCGCGATCATCAAGGAATACGTGCACATGATGTCCGGAGATCTGCGGTCCGGCGCCTACGTCCCGGCACCTGATCTCGGAAGCACCACTTCGGACATGGCCGTGATCTACGGAGAGACGCATATCCCCGAGTCCGTTACCGGTAAGCCGCCGCGCGTTGGCGGCTTGCCCGGGCGCCTCGAGGCCACCGGGTACGGGGTAGCTCACATTACGGAGCTGGCCTGCCAAGCAGTGCTGGGAGGGCCGCTCAGCGAGATGCGTGTGGCCGTCCAGGGCTTCGGCAACGTTGGCCATTGGACGTGTCGCTTCCTACAGGATAGGGGAGCCAAGATCGTCGCCGTTTCCGACATAGGTGGAGGCGTCTATCGCGATGACGGCCTGCCACTCGACGACCTCTGCGCGCACGTGCTTCGCTCAGGGGGCGTCGCAGGTTTTGAGGGGGAGGCCATAACCAATGAGCAACTGCTCGCGTTGGACGTAGACATCCTCCTCCCGGCCGCGGTCGAAGCTGTCATCCATGAGGGAAACGCCAACGCCGTGTCGGCCCGATTGCTCGTTGAAGCGGCCAATGGCCCAACCCTCCCCGAGGCGGAAGCGGTGCTGACAGCTCGCGGCATCCCGCTCATCCCGGACATTCTGGCCAACAGTGGCGGCGTCGTCGCCTCCTATGTTGAGTGGCATCAGGCCAAGTCGGGCGCCATGACGAAGAAAGAGGAGACGTACCAGACGGTGGCCGAACAGCTCGAGGCTGCTTTTCACAAAGTGCAAGCGGCTGCGGCAAAGCACCGTGTGGAGAACCGCGTGGCCGCCTGGGTGGTGGCCGTGGACGAACTTATCGCAACTATGCGCGACCGTGGTTGGATTCCGACCGAGTAGCGAGGTCGCTCTCGCGCTGTTCAAACCAGTGGCCTGGCGAACTTGCGGGTAAGAGCAGCGACATCGCGGTTTCCACCAACTCCGCATCGAAGCGGGAGCCGGCGGCTTGGCGGATACGATCGAGGGC
>CAZWRO010000161.1:0-5144 GCA_964635365.1 uncultured bacterium
TGCGGGAGCGGCTGCCCGAAGAAGACGCGGCGCAGTGGCGGCGGGCGATGCTGGCCGCCTGCGGGTGGCTGGTGGAGAGGCACCTCCTCCCTCACCGCGACGTGACGCGCTTCACCTCTCACCAGATACGGACGAGCACGAACCACTTCAGCCTCTACCTCTCGCTGCTGTGGCTGGCGGGCACCGAATTCGGGCGAAGCGAGTGGGTGACCCTCGCCTCGGACCTGATGCGGCGCCTGATCGCCGACCAGAAACCGGCCGGGTATTGGGAGGAGCACCACGGCCCGACCCTGGGCTACGACTACCTCACCTACCACGGCGTGGAGCAGTATACAACCTGGTCGGGCGATGACGCCGGCCTCGCCGCGCTGCGCCTGGGGCTGGAGACCCACCAGCATTGGACCTACCCGGACGGGATCGCGGTCGAGTGTCTAGACGGGCGAATGCGCCATCTCTCGGCGCCGATGCTCTGGGGGATCTCGGGGTTCGCGCGCTTCCCGCAGGGAAGGGGCTATGCTCGCCTCCTGCTGGAGCGAGCCGCGGACCAGCTGGAGACGGTGTCAGGCGAAACGGTGGCGCGGCTGGCGGAGGGATACCTGCGCGCCCAGGAGGGCGAGGAGGAGACGCCGGCCCCGCTGCTGCCGCGCTATCGGGCGACGCTGGAGGAGGTGTCGGTGATCCGCAAGGAAGGCCCGTGGGTGGCGGCGCTCTCGGGGCAGTGCTCTCCTCGCTGGCCGGAGAGTCAGTTCAATCTCGACCGCCAGGCGAGGGTCAGCCTGTTTCATGCGGGGGCGGGCCTGGTGCTTGATGGCAGCAACTCGAAGTTCCAGCCCGAGCTGGCGACCTTCTGCCGCGGCGAGGGAGAGGAGGCGGATCACGTGCCGCAGTCGGCGCGCCTGGTTTCGGGGGAGAGCGATCCGGAAGATGTGGTGGAGGCGGAGCACAAGGACTTTCGCGCGACGGTCCGGTCGCGCATGCACGGCGCGGACGGCGTGGAGATGCGCTTCGAGGCCGCGGCGGACGGGGGCGGCCCGCCGGTGATGGCGACATTCGTGCCGAACGTCTCGCTGGGCGAGACCTTCTCCCTCGCCGGCGGCACAGAGGTCACGCTCGGCGAGGACGCCCTGTCGCTGAGCCCCTCCGACCACGGGGGCGCCATCGCCTTCCGCGGGGTGCGGCTGCACCTGCCGGAGGGATCTCGCATCGAGTATCCGGTGAGCCCGTTCAACTCGTACAGCGCGGACAACACCTCCCCGCCACGTGCGAACCGGCTGGTCGTGCACTGCCCGGTCGGGGAGAAGGGCGTGAAGTTGATCGCCCGGCCGGTGGCCTAGGCCCGAAGCGACACCGCGGCCTCGCCGGCCCCCTCGAGAATGGCCGCCCCGATGGTGCGCATGTAGTCCTCGGTGTGCCGGTTCCAGGCGATGTCGAAGCCCATGGAACGGGAGCCGAGATGGGCGCGCGCGTACCAGGTGTTGGTCACCGGAGGATCTTCGGGCGGTGAGTTCTGGACCCGCCAGGGCAGGACTTCGCCGCCGGTGTCTCCCAGCAGCGCCGGGAAGAAGAAGGGCGCGGTCTCGCGGTCCCCATAGCGGAAGTTATCCAGCTCGTTGAACATCCAGCCGTGGATGTTGACGTAGATGGCGGGCCGCAGCTCCTCCATGAACGTGCGCAGCGCGATACAGGTCGGGTCTGACGAGACGCCCATCTCGTGACAGACATCAACACCGCCCGGCCCCGTGAGGCGACACCAGCCCCCGGCGACGCCGTCGGGATTGGACACCTGGATGAAGTGCGCCGCGATGCGGCTCTGCCACTCCTTGCCGGGCCCGAGCAGCCATTCGAGCATGCCGTTGATGCAATAGGCCCCGGAGGTCTCGTAGGGATGGTTCCCGGCCTCCACCAATATCACCGGGCGCGGGTCCTTGCCGGCCTTCGGCGCGACCGAGATGGCGAAGAGCTCGCGATCCCGTGCGGAGGTGCCGATGCCGAGCACCTCGACGCCGGAGCGCAGTCGAAGGCGGTCGAGGTCGGCGAGGTGGTCGGTGTAGCTGTACTTCGGATTCAGGCAGGCCCAGGTCTCGCCCGGCGGCACCTCCGCCGTCACGGTGCAGAAGGTGTCCGAGAGCGTGCCGGCGACGCGCTCCCAGCCCTTGCCGGAGTTCAGGAAGAGGTGGTGACGCACGTCCATGTAGGTGGGTGTGCGCCAGTCCACCTCGAGCCTGATCTTCCGCGGCTCGGGGGCGCGGTTCACGATCAGAGTGTCCATGCGGAACTTGTAGTTCGGGTTGTCTTCCTCCTGCGTGGGCACGATGATGAAGCTGGCTGCGCCCTCGCGCATGACGCCCGCCGGAGTCTGGGGATTGGCGCCGTCGAAGTCAGTCGAGATGCTGAGGTCGTATTCTGCTTCCGACATATCGCTTTCTCCTGTCTGGCGCGGTATCACATATGTCCCCCGCCGTTGCGCGGGGCGGAGAGGGTGAGTCGGACGGGGCCGGGGCCGGCGGCGAAGCTCAGCACGCCGTCCCCGGAGGCGAATCGCAGCGTCGTCTCCTCGGGGGTCTGCACCTGCCAGGCCGAGCGAGGTCGCAGGTCCACCAACAGGTGCCGCTTCGTCCCGGGCGGGGCCTCGTAGGTGAAGAGGTGGGAGTTGAGGGTGTCTCTGGGGGCGAGGACGATCGCCCATTCGCCCAGGTTGATCATCAGCGCGGAGCCCTCCACCGGTATCAGCCTAGCGGGAGGCGGCTGCTCCTCTTCGGCCAGGCGCGGCCAGAGGACGTTGAGGAAGAGGTGCTCGCAGCTCTTCTGGTCGGCCACCACTTCGGTCCGCCAGCGGCCGACCCTCTCGGTCTCGGGCCTTCGGGACTCCCGGGGCTCCAAGTTCACGCCGCCGGTGGACAGCTCCACATAGTGGCGGTAGTGATCCCCTCCGATCTTGCGGATCTCGGCTTCCTCGGGCAGCAGGACCTGATGGAAGAGCCGCGCGCCCTCAAACTCCGTGCGGAGCCAGCGGTCTCCGGTGACCAGAATCCCATCGTCCGCCGAGGGCCCTTCGACCAGCTCTTCGCTCTCCGTCTCGGGGCGGCCCGGGGTGTGGAGCAGCCATCGCGTCGAGTACTCCGGGTTCGTCGTCACTACGCGATCGAAGACGATCACTGCCTGAGGCTGGCGCAGATACAGGAACTTGCGGACCACCGCGGAGACTTTTGCGGGATTGCCGGGATCGGTGTGGCGAGTGGAGTTATAGGCCTCCGTCAGATCGGCGGCGAGGTAGTCGAATTGGTCGGGCTCGGAGGCGAAGGCGACGATGTCGGCGGCCTGGAAGTGAGTCCCGGCGTGCTGATTGCGGAGCCAGTCGTTGAGGGAGGGCACGTAGGAGCCGGTGGGCATCAGCACTCGCTGGCCGCCGGTCAGCTCGTGGAAGTCGCCGCGCTGCCGGGAGAAGTTGCTGAACTCGCCGGGCGCGTGCACGAGGAGGCTGTTGGCGGCCACCGTTTGGAGGAAGTATCCGAGGCGATAGGGGCTGGTGTAGTCGGCGTAATCGCCGCTGTGGACGGCAAGGGGGGAGCGCCGGGTGAGGGTGAAGCCGCCCTGGTCGTAGTGGCCGTGGTGGGCGAGCACGTCGCCGGCTTTGAAGCTGATCCAGGTTGCGTCCCGGTCGCCCCAACGGTCGAGGAGGTAGGTCTCCCCGAGGGTCTGCCGGCCGAATATGCGGGCGCGGGGCAGGTGGGCGTTCAGGTATTGCGCCGGGCGCGCGGGATCGTAGCCGTCCGGCATGGAGAGACGGGGATCGTAGGCGAGCACCGCGCTCCAGCCGTAACGGTGGGGGTGGTAGTGAACCCCCTTCCAGGAGCGGAAGTGATCGGCGGCGGCAATCACCTCCGGGTCGCGGGTGATCCTTGCATAGTAGTCCATCGGCGGCTGCCACAGACCGCGGCCGGTGTCGGGTCCGCACTCCCAGGTGTCGCCGTGGCGGACGAACGATCCGTCGGGCGCGAGCGCGTAGAGCTGCCAGAGAGCGGTGGCTTTCAGGATTGCCCGGAGTTCCAGGCCCTCCAAGGCTGTCTTCCCGGTGGCTGTGATGTAGCAGTCGGCGGCGAGCGCGAAGGGGAAGGCCCGGTTGTGAATCCAGTATCCGGGCCCCTCGGGCCAGCCCTCCACCATCGCCAGCGCGCGCAAGGTCTCGGCGTAGTGGGCCATCGCGCGCCGAAGCAGCTCCTCTCTGTCGGGGTGCAGGGAGAGCGCGAGCGCGGTGACGAGGGTGTCGTTGCCAAGTTGGGTGCGGCCGTGATAGAGCACGGGGTAGTCCCCGTCCAGCTCGGCCAGCTCGACGCGGAGGGCGGCGGCGATGCGCGCCTCGACTTCGCGGCGCCGCTCCTCGCTCATCTGCGGGCAATTGAACAGCCAGTCATAGGCGAGCGCGAACTGCCAGACATTCGAGTAGTAGCTGGCCGTCGGCGTCTGCGTAATCTCGCCGCGCAGCAGCGCGGTCACGGCCGCCTCGACGTATTTCTCCTCACCTGTCGCCACCCAGCAGGAGGCCAACAGCAGGGGACCGGAGGGTGCGGCCGGGGCCGCCGCGCCCTCTGCCGCCAAGCACTCGTTTCCGATTTCGAGCGCGGGGAGGAAGTACTCCCGGAACCGTTTGTCCTCGCGGAAGAGATCGCGCACATAGGAAATCGTCCTCCCGCCGCAGGTTCCTTCGGGGAGGAGCCCGAGGCGGGGATGGTCAGAGCGCACGAGTTGCAGCCTCCACATGCAGCCTCCACCTGTCTCATTATGTCGGGGGGACAGGACGGCGGTCAGCGCCGCGCCGCCGCGCGCGCTCGCCTTCCTGCTCTCGTTGTATCGCCCGCGGCGGGAGCTTCTTCGTCTCACCGCACAAACCTCTCCGAACTCCTGCCCAACAGGCCCGGAAGATGGGAGGGGGCAAAGGGAGGAGCGGAGAAGGAAGCGGGTGCCGGCGGAAGTCGAGGACACGCAAGGAGGAGAGCACTCGTGAGGAAAGTGCGCATTGGCGTTGTTGGCGTGGGTGGCATGGGCCAAGGGCACTGTGCCTATATGCATGAACTGAAAGAGGGCGAGCTGACGGCGGTCTGCGATATCGATCGCAAGACGGCGCGGACGGTCGGCGAGAAGTACGG
>CAZWRO010000162.1:0-5133 GCA_964635365.1 uncultured bacterium
GGGCCCGGCAGGATTCGAACCTGCGACCGAGCGGTTATGAGCCGCCTGCTCTACCGCTGAGCTACGGGCCCGTCTGCTTCGCAATTATACCATCGCTCCGCCCCGCCGCAAGTGCTACCGGTGTGCCATCCAGGGGTTGCTCTCCCGCTCCGCACCAATCGTTGTCGCCGGGCCGTGGCCCGGATACACCACCGTATCAGGGTCCAGCTCGGCCAGACGCGTCAGGGAGGCCATCATCGCCTGTTCGTCCCCGCCGGGCAGGTCCACTCGCCCGATCCCCCCGGCGAACAGACAATCCCCTGAGAACAGCACCTTGTCGCGAAGAAGGCAGATGCTCCCCGCCGTGTGCCCCGGAGTATGCAGCACGGTGAAGCTCAGCCCGGTTCCCCCGAGCGATACCTCGTCTCCCTCGCGCAGCAGCCGGTCCGCCTGCGTCGTCTCCTGCCGCAGGCCGAACATGGTGGCCCCGCTCAGCGCGGGGTCGGCCAGCATGGGCGCATCCAGTTCGTGGATATAGAGGTCGGCTCCCGTGAGCTGCTTCACGGAGGCCGCGCTCTCGATGTGATCGGAGTGCCCGTGGGTGTTGACGAGCAACTTGATGTCGAGGTCGCGCTCCCGTGCGGCGCTAAGGATATCATCCGGATCCCCGGCGCTGTCCAACAGGAGCGCATTGCGTTCTCCCTCCTGCCAGACCAAATAGCAGTTCGTGCCGAGCGCACCCAGCACCAGGCAGAGTACCTTCATACCGCGCCCGCGGCGTCGTTCTCCGCCCGGTTCATCTCCAGTCTTCGACGCCCCACGAACTCCATCTCATAGCTGTCCAAAGGCCCCGCCGCCGTCAACATCCCCGCCGCCTCCTCCGCCAGTCCCGCCTCCGAGTAGGCATCCGCCAGCAGCACGCGGTAGCACCGATTGTGCGGCTCCAGTTCCAGCGCCGAGCGAAACGCGTCTATCGCTTCGATGATCCTCCCCGCGCCCAGCGAAACAACCGCATACCGCACCAGGTAGTAGCTATCATAAGGCGCCAGTTGCGTCGCCTGGCCCAGCTCGGCAACAGCATTCTCCACCTGGCCCGTCCGGCAATACAGGTCTCCCAATCGGAATCGGTAAAACGCGTCAGTCGGCGCCAGCGACACGGCCTCGCCCATCTGCCGCTTCGCCTCCTCCGTGTCACCAACCGCCGCGCACGTGGAGGCCAGCTTGAACCGATAGTACGCGCGCGTAGGCTCCAGGTCGACCGCCACCCGATATTGTCCCAAGGCCTCCACGTTCATCCCAAATCGAAGGTACACATCCCCCAGGCTCACCCTCGGATCCGGCAGCTCTGGATCGCTCCGTATCGCCTTGCGATACTGATCCATTGCCTGCTGCACCATATCCCGCAGCACATACGAATCTCCCAGGCGAGTGCGAAAGACCCCATTCCCCTGATCCATCCTCACCGCGCGCTTGTACTCCGCGATCGCGCGGGTGATCTTGCCCGACCGTATGTAGAAGTCCCCCAGGCGCATCCGCAGATGGGCCGTATGCGCCTGCAGCTCCATATCCTCGTGGCGGCGCTTCTCGTCCTCCGCCCTCATGCGATCGTTGTGGCGGACCAATCGTTCCCGATCGAAGGAGTCGCCGACGTTTACCTCAACCTCATGTTCGTCCCGACCAGCCATTACAAGTAGCCCTCGTACTCCTGCGCCAGCGTTGCTTCACTGATCGACTTGACCAGCCACACCTTTCGCCAGCCTCGCCGCTGCTTCTCGAACTCAACCGTAGCATCCAAGTTCAGGGGTGCCATATACTGTCCCTCTTGCTCCACCACCACCCGCCCAACAAAACGCCCCATCGCCGTCGGAGGCGTGACCGTAACCTCGTACTCCTCGATAACCACATCGGCCCGATTCGGACTCCGCACCCACCGCATCGCCAGACGCCACACATCGACCCGCGTCAGCCCCGTCCCATCCTCGTAGTCCGGAGCAACGCAGCCCATCATTTCCTGCACCGACTTCGTCTCCACGCCGTGTTCGGCGCGTGCCACCAATTCCAAGATCAGCTCTTCCTCCGTCGTCCGCGGGTGCGCAAACCACCACCCGATGGCAGCTCCCACCGCGACGAGCAAGAGCAATCTTGGCCAGCGTTTCCAAGCTCTGCCACCCATGACCATACCATATTACCCGCCGGGAGCAGGCCGCGCAACCATTCGCCACCGCCCAATTCGTGCCCGCCCACGAGTACGTCTCCGGCAGGAAACAAGCGCCTCGCGACAGAAGAAAGCACCAGCCGCAAACCGCGCAGAGGCGCTCTATGGCCGAGTCCCGCGCTCCTTGGGACGTCCCGTCAGCCTGGCAACCCGCGCTGGAGGCCGCACGCACCGGCGGCACCTTGCTGTTGATCGGGGCCGTTGACTCCGGCAAGAGCACGCTGGCTGCCATCCTGGCCGGCACCGCCTGCGAAGCCGGCCGCGCGGTTGCCGTCGTCGATGCCGATGTTGGCCAGTCCAGCCTCGGGCCGCCTACATGTGTAGGGATGGCGCGCCTGCACGAACCGATTGCGAATCTGGCGGACCTGCCCGCGGAGGCCATCGATTTTGTAGGCGCTCCGTCACCCACAGGACGGCTGTTGGAATGCGTCGCCAGCGCCTGCGCTATGGCCGCCGCCGCCCGTTCCGCCGGCGCCGATACGCTGGTAGTGGACACCACCGGGCTGATCGACGGCCCCTCGGCCAGAGCCTTGAAGGCGGCCAAGATTCGACTGCTCGCGCCCGACGTGGTCGTCGGTCTCCAGGCGGAGGATGAAGTCGAGCACCTGCTGGCCCCCTACCGGGGCCGGCGCCGACCGCGCATCGTTCGCCTGCGCCGATCCCGGCGGGTGAAAGAGCGCACCCGCGAGCAGAGGGCCGCCCGCCGTCAGATGAAGCTGGGCTCCTACTTCGCCGGAGGCAAGGTGGAGGAGATCACCTGGGACAACCTGCCCATCGACAACAGCCCGTGGACCACCGGCGAGCCGGCCCCCGGTCACGTGCGCGCCCACGCCGAAGAGCGCCTCGGCTGCGAGGTGCTGCACGCGGAACGCCGTGCCGACGGCCTCTTCTTGATCCTCGACGGCCAGGCCGACCCACAAGGCTTGCGGTCTCTGGCCGACGGATTCGGCGGCGCCGCGCGCGCCGTCGATGCAGCCAGCCTCCGAAGTCTACTCGTCGGCCTCTTGGGCGAGCAGGGCGAAACGCTCGGCCTCGGCCTCCTCGAACACATCGACTTCGGAGCGCGACGCCTCAGCATCTACACCCCGGCCGACGTCCAGCACGCGAAGGGCCTCCGACTCGGCGCCGTCCAGCTCGCGCGCGACGGCGCCCAACTCGGATGGAACCAGCCCGGCGCCACCGGATAGCGCAAACCGGTCCCCCCGGGCTCGCCAAAGGGAGAGATGAATGGAAGATCGTAGTAGAGACGCCACTATCATACTCGTCCGGCACGGCCAGACAGTCTGGAACGCCGAGCACCGCTTCCAGGGGCAGAAGGATTCGCCCCTGACCGAACTCGGACGCGAGCAGACCCGTCGCGTCGCCGCGCGGCTTTCCCACACTCACATCGACGCCGTCTATTCCAGCGACATCTCCAGAGCCCGGGAGACAGCGGAATCCATCATCGCCGGTCGAAACCTATCCGTGGAGCCCCGAGAGGACCTGCGCGAGCGCTCCTACGGTGTGCTCGAAGGACAGACACTGGAAGAGGCCGCCGCAACCGCCGGCGCCTGGTTCCTCGGTTGGGAGGCGGACAGAATTCAGAAGTCGCCGCCGGCAGGAGAAAGCCAACCCGAGATGTGTGAGCGCGTGATGGACACGCTTTCCGAAATCGCTCAGGCGCACCCGAACCAGACGGTCGTCGTGGCCACCCACGCCGGGCCGGTCAAGTCAGCCGTCTACGATATCCTTTGCATTCCCCTCTCCCTCTGGAGACTGACCTTCATGTCGAACGGCTCCCTAACCACCCTTCGAGGAACGCCCGAAGTCATGCGCGTCGTCAGCTTCAACGATACCTGCCATCTCGACAGCCCGGCCCCGACGCAGAAGGCCGCCGGCGACTAGGAGCTACGCGTGAGCCGCCTGACACAGGGATTGGTTCAAGTCTACACCGGGCCCGGCAAGGGCAAGACCACCGCCGCCCTCGGCCTGGCCTTGCGGGCGGTGGGCCACGGCCTGCGCGTCTGCTTCGTCCAGTTCATGAAGAGCGACCGGAGCACCGGCGAGCGCGCGGCCGCCGCGCGCCTCCACCCGGAGCTAGAGATACACGTCTTCTCCGCGCCCCATTGGGGCGACCGGAGCCAGGCCTCCAAGGACACGCCCTGGTGGAACCTCCCGCCCTCTGACGAAGACAAGAAACAGGCGCGAGAGGGGCTGCTGTTCGCCCAACGCGCCCTCCCCGGGGGAGAATACGACATCGTCGTTCTCGACGAGATCTTCGCCGCGCTCAAGTTCGAGCTCGTCTCCCTCGATGACGTATTGGGATTGATCCGTGCCAAGCCGCCCGCAGTGGAGCTGGTGCTAACCGGTCGCGACGCCCCCGCCGAGGTCATCGCATCCGCCGACCTCGTGACGGAGATGAACGCCGCCAAGCATCCCTACGAACGAGGGGTGCCGGCCCGCAAGGGCATCGAATACTGACCAGGAGCAATCATGAATCGTCAACAGCTCGCCAGTGCCATCAAAGCCGCCGCCTACCTCGAAGGCGACTTCGTGCTCAGCTCCGGCAAGCGGAGCAACTACTACCTCGACAAGTGGCGGTTCGAGACCAATCCTGAGCTGCTCCGGGAGATCGCAAAGGCGCTCGCCGAGCTGCTCCCCTCACCGCCTCCCGACCGTGTCGCCGGAGTGGAGCTGGGCGGCGTGCCGCTGGCGACCGCGCTCTCGCTGGAGACGGGGATTCCCTCGCTCATCGTCCGGCGGCAGACGAAGGAGTACGGCACCGCCAAGGGGATCGAAGGTGTATTCGAGCCGGGCGAGCGCGTGGTGCTCATCGAGGATGTCCTGACCACCGCCGGCCAGGCCATCGCCGCCGCCCAGCTGCTCACCGAGGCCGGCGTCGAAGTCACTCGCATCATCTACGTCATCGACCGGGAAGAAGGCGCGGACGCCAACATCAC
>CAZWRO010000163.1:0-5105 GCA_964635365.1 uncultured bacterium
GACCGCGTCTTCGGCACTGAGCGCAGCTATGCCGGCACCTCCTTCCTAACCACCGATAAGCTCGATAACTTTCGCTACGGTTCGGATCTGGTGAACTTGTATGCCGACGCCACCATTCCAGGTGCGATGGGTAGTTTCGGCTATGACGACGAGGGCGTCCCTGCCCAACGCGTCGACCTGGTGAAGGCCGGAGGTTTCTCCGGCTACCTCAGCTCGCGCGAGACGGCGGCTCGGCTCAATATCGCCAGCGGCGGCGCCATGCGCGCCAGTGGGTGGAACCGCATTCCCATCATCCGCATGACCAACATCAACCTGGCCCCCGGGGATTCGAGCCTCCAGCAGATGATCCGAGAGACCGATGACGGCATCTACGCCGCCACCACGAAGAGCTGGAGCATAGACGACGAGCGCCGCAACTTCCAGTTCGCGACCGAGATTGCTTGGGAAATCAAGCACGGCCAGCTCGGTCGAATGCTCCGCAATACCACCTACCAAGGCGACACGCCCGAGTTCTGGGCGGGCTGCGACGCGATAGCCGGCCCCGACGAATGGCATCCCTGGGGATTGCTATCCTGCGGCAAGGGAGAGCCCGTCCAGATCATGTGGGTTGGCCACGGAGTAGCCCCCGCTCGCTTCCGCAAGGTGCGCGTCGGCGTCGGGGCAGGGGAGGAGTAGGTCGCCGCGCCGCGCTACTTCTTCAGCGGCATGGCCAAGATCCGATGAACGTCCATGTCAAACAGGTTGGCGCTGCCCGCCGAAGTCGCCACGATTGCCGTGTCCGCGCCATGTCCGGTGCCGGCACACGACACCACTTGAACACCCTCCGGCACCAGACCTGCATCACAGGCCATGGCGGCGATCTCCACGCAGACCTTCATGCCCTGCGAAAACAGGTACAGCGTTTCGGCGACGATCGCACCCGGCGGGAATCCTTGGAATTTCGACCGCAGTGCCCGGTCCACGCCCCCCGTCAGCGCGTGCGTGCCGCACACCAGCCGTATCCCGGCCTGCTCCATCGTCTTGCCGTGGCGGGCGCTCCACTTAACGTCGTACACCTTGTCGACCGCCGGCGCCATCTTCACCGCCACGAAGTTCACCTTCGGGTTAGCCTTGGCCAGCGCCGCAAACTGCGCGGCCACATAGCCCGTGTTCGAGGCCATCACCACCTGCCGAAGGCGGTGCGACTTCAGGTAGTCGCCCACCACTCTCACCACCGCCTGGGTGTTCTTCTCGGCCTCCGTCGTCTCCGTGAAGTAGGTAATCTCGTCGGTTCTTGCCATGCCAACACCTCGCGCAAGCTGTGTGATGGCGCGTCTCTTCGTTGGCAAGCTGCGCGGTCCTGCCAGCTCCATCCGCCCAAGGAGAAAACAGATGCTCGCTGAAGCCAGGTGCTTCGAACTGCTCGACGTCGCGCTTTCCGCCTGTGACTGCGATCAGGCCGAGGTGGTGCTCGACGTCACGAACAGCGCCTTGACGCGCTTTGCCGAATCCGCAATCCATCAGAACGTCGCCGAGACTGACGCCACCGTCTCCGTTCGCGCCGTCCTGGGAAAGCGCATTGGGCACGCCCGTGGCAATCAGCTCGGACGCGACGCGGTGCGGTCGGTAGCCCAGCGCGCAGTCGACCTCGCGCGGGTGTCCGCCGAGGACCAGCACTTCGTTTCTCTGCCCCAGCCCCAGCCCGTACCCAAGCTCGACAGCTATTCCGGAGCCACGGCCGCTTCCACCCCGGCAGCACGCGCCGAAAGCGTTCGCACCATAGTCCGGATCGCCGACGACAGGAAGTGCCGCGCTTCAGGCGCCTTGTCTGTGAGCTCCGGCGAGGTCGCCATCGCCAACTCGCTGGGGGTCCGCGCCTACGCTCCCGTCTCGCAGTCGAGCCTTGTAACTGTCGTCGCCGATGACGACTCCAGCGGCTACGCGGAATGGCGCGGGATCGATCTCTCTCAACTAAACGTAGAGTCTGTTGCCGAGGCGGCCGCCGACAAGTGCGTCCGCGGCCGAGGCGCGGAGGCCGTCGAGCCTGGCGAGTACACTGTCATCCTGGAGCCCGCTGCCGTTGGCGACATGCTCTTCATGCTGGGGTACATGGGCCTCGGGGCCCTCGCCGTACAGGAGGGGCGCAGCTTCCTCACCGGTCATCTCGGCGAAAAGATCGTGGGTGAAAACATCACCATCTTCGACGACGCCACGGATCTTCGCCACCTCGCATTTCCTTTCGACTGGGAGGGACTCCCCTCGCGGAAGACCGTCATCATCGAGAAGGGCCTCGCGCTGACCCCCGTCTACGATACTTATACGGCCGCCAAGGAGGGGAAAGCATCGACCGGAAACGCCTTACCGGCGCCCAACACCTACGGTCCTCTCCCCACCCACCTCTTCCTCGAAAGCGGCGATGCCACCGTCGACGACATGATCGCCGCCACCGACCGCGGCCTCCTCGTCACTCGCTTCCACTACACCAACATCATCCATGAGAAGCAGACTATCTTCACCGGTATGACTCGTGACGGCACCTTCCTCATCGAAGGCGGGAAGATCGTCAAGCCGGTGAAGAACCTGCGATTCACTCAATCCATCATCGAGGCCCTCAGCAATGTCGAGATGATCGGCCGCGGCGGCCAGGCCTCCGAATACACTTTCACCCCGGCCGTGAAGATCGGGAAGTTTGCCTTTACCAGCTGAGGGCGCGTCCGGCCCCGTTCCGGACGGGACTGACAGTTGCTGCCTCAATCGCGCCTCGGGGTGTCCAGAGGGTCATCCTTCCTGTACGCCATGCCCTGGAAGACGGCCACGAGGTTTCCCTCGCCGTCGTGAACGTCGACGGCGTACGTTCCCAGTCGGCGGGACTTCGACACCTCCCTCGCCTGGGCCACCAGCTTCTTCCCCTTCGGCGGCCGCAGATACGAGATGTGGCAGTTGATTGCGACGGCCACCGTGCCGTGCGAATTGCACGCCGCGGCGAAGGCATAATCAGCCACTGTGAAGGTGACCCCGCCGTGCACTATCCCTACGGAGTTGTAGTGCTCCGGGGCTAGCGACAGGCTCGCCCTCGCTTGCCCGGGGGTAACGTCGTCGAGATCTATCCCGAGGTGCTCGGCAAACGCATCTTTCCTCATCTGCGCGATCACGATGTCCATTGTAAGGGCTCCTCTGCCGTTGCTCTGCCTGAGAACTTGCACCACCAAGGAACGTTTCCCTCTCTGCCCGTTCCCGGACACCCCGATCATTTGCCCCCGTTGGCCGCCCGACTGGTAGGACATTCTGCCCTGGCCTGGAATCTTACCGCGTCGGCACTGACCAAGGGAGAGACCACATGCGAATTGGAATCGTCGGGGCGGAGAATAGCCACTGCGCACACATCGCCAAAGCGCTCAACGCCGATAAGGCCCTTCCGGGGTGCGAGGTCACCCACGTCTGGGGGGAAACCGCCGAGTTCGCCAAGAAAGCGGCGGAAGAAGGAAGTATCCCTAACATCGTTGACGAGTACACCAAGATGATCGGTTCGGTTGATGGCGTCGTGGTAGATCACCGCCACGGCAAGTACCACCTGCCGGCCGCCCGCGAGTTCGTCGCCGCCGGTATCCCTGTGTTTGTGGACAAGCCCTTTTGCGTCGACCTTCAGGAGGGCGTCGAATTCGTCCGCTTCGCTCGCTCCAAGCGCGTACCCGTCACAAACTTCAGCATTATCTCCCTCCAACAGTCGGTCCTCGACTTCACCGAGAAGGCAAAGACGCTCGGGAAGCTCCGTTCTGTCGTCACCTCCGGGCCCGGAGACGTTAACGACCAGTATGGGGGCGTCTTCTTCTACGGCGTCCACCAGGTGGAGATGGTCTGCAATCTCCTCGGGAAGCGGCCGCTCCAGGTGACCGCCACGCGCCACGGCGTTGACGGCGTCGCCACCATAACCTTCGAAGACGGCCCCATCGGGGTCCTCACTCTGCTCAAGGATTGGTGGACGGCCGGCTTCGTGGGGGCCGCCTATGGGGACGAAGAGCCTGGAGCCCACCATTCCCTGCTGCCCTTCGATGAGAAGATGTACGTCGCTGGCATCAAGGTGTTCTGCAAGATGTTCGAGACCAAAGAAGAGCCTTTCCCACCCGCGAGCTACCTCCGCACAGTTGCTGTGCTTGCGGCCATGCAGAAAGCCTTTGACACCGGACGCCCCCAGATCGTCGAGGCCGTGCCCGACATCTGAGAGCCTTCTGCTGACAGCCTTCTGTTGAAAGAAGAGGCCGGCCCGCTCGGACTACGCGTCCGTCGGGCCGGCCATGTCTATCGAAGTCGTACCGTCGTTGCTTGATTCGGACTAGGCCTCGGAGACGCGCCTAAGCACCGCGGCGGACGGCAGCACCTCGACGCCCTCAATCGCTGTGAGCCGGCCGAGCAGCTCCTCCAGGTAGCTGGCCCGGATCGGTCCCCATCCCTCGTCATCCAGTCCGTGAGTGTTGTAGACCACCCACCCTTCGGGGCGCGACAGCAGCTCTGCAATCTGCGCGTCTAAGTGCTCCTCGCAGTTATCGGGGCCGTGACCGCCCGTGGTCAGCTTCCGAGTCTCGAGGGTGGGGAGCGCGTTGATCATCGGGCCCGCCGTACGGAACGCCTTCACTACGCTCGGCAGCCACTCTTCCAGCTCCGGCGTGGACTGGTTGTAGGGGAAGTTGAAGACGGCGCGCGACCGGTCGAACCCCTCCAGTTCCTTATCGAAGATATCGAGGCAGCGCGAGATCAGGTCTCGCGATTCCTCGAACGGCCGCTCTCGCTTGTTCGCATGCCGATAGCCATGTGGCATGATTTCATGCCCACGCTGCTGCATATCATTCCAGAGAGCGAAATCTCCGCGGTCCTTTCCCCATACCTCCTGGCCCTCCTCCAACTCACCCGGGGCAGCAAGCACGTTGAAGCAGGCGCTCAGCCCGAACCGCTCGTAGATCTCCGCAATCTTCAGGTTCGACTTCAGGAAGCCGTCGTCGAAGCTCAACGTAACGATATGCATCGCCTATCTCCCGCGTGTGATGGTGCGACCTCGAACTCAGCAGTAAGCCCGCCCGCCGCTAGTCCATCCGGCACTCCGCCCACAGGTAGGGGCGCACTCGCTCCTCCAC